>CANQQS010000036.1 GCA_947626045.1 uncultured Clostridia bacterium
AATGCCTTACATACAAGCGCAAGGAAGTTACCACGTGTTACAGTCCCCTCAAAGTCATCGTCCCACGCATGGGGAGTCCTTCGGGCTTTGACTGTTCGGGTTTGGTACAGTATGTATATGGTCGGTTGGGAATTGATATATCTCGTACAACATATACTCAGATCAACGATGGCCGTTCGGTACTCAAATCAGAACTTATGTGTGGCGACTTGGTATTTTTCGCCAATAGCAATGGCGTTCATCATGTGGGGATATACATAGGCAACGGACAATTCATACACGCACCGCAAACTGGTGATGTCGTGAAGATAAGCGACCTAAGCGACAGAAACGATTACTATGGCGCAAGGCGCATAACGGAATAATATAATGGGGCGAGTGTATGCTCGCCCATTATCCATATAAAATTAAGGAGGACAAATGAACGATACGCTATTAACAAGACAAGAGGTGGCAGATTTGCTTAGAGTAAGTCTGCGTACCGCCGATACATTTATTCATCAAAAGGATTTTAAAGGCATACTGTACATTGGTAGAAATGTTCGGGTTTCTAAAAATTATTTGATGAATTATATTTCCAAAAATTTACAGTATTAACATAAAAAGTAAAACGACTCTTGTCAAATTTACCTCAATATGGTATAATACATAAATACAGAAATGATGAGGGTCGATTGTCATACAGGAGGAATTGATATGGCAAAACGAGCCAACGGCGAAGGAACTATACGTAAACGACCGGACGGCCGATGGGAAGGGAGGTATTGTGATCCGATAACGAACCGACAGCACAGTGTTTATGCGAACACACGAGGGGCTGTTAGAAATAAACTTAGAGCCGAGTTAGACAGGGCTATCATTTGTCCAACTTCTTTGAAAAATGAAGATTTAACAGTGTCGGGATGGCTTGATATATGGCTATCACGCTATGTTACAAACGTTAAGCCTCTGACAATATCATCGTATAAAACACAATGTGAATGTCACATTAAACCGATGATAGGGAAGCGAATGCTTCAGTCTTTGACTGTTGATGATATACAGATAATGTATAATCAACTATTCTCTGGGAACAGCAAAGTAAGTGGACTGTCCGCAAAGACTATCAAAAATGTTCACGGTGTTTTACACAAAGCATTAAATCAGGCCGTTACGAATGGTTACATTCTGGCCAATCCATCTAACGGATGCGTACTACCGAGAGTGGTTAAGAAAGAAATCCATCCGCTGTCTGATAGCGAGATAAAAAAATTTTTGATAGCAATCGAAAAAGATGAGTTTTCAGACATATTCTTTGTCACATTGTTTACAGGAATGCGACAAGGGGAAGTATTAGGACTCACATGGAAGGATATTGATTTTGAGCAAAACAGGATAATAATACGGCAACAGCTCCAGAGGAGCAGAGGGGGGCGTGCTGATTATTTCTTGGGTTCGTTGAAAAATGGCAAACAAAGAACAATCACACCTGCGCCTTATGTTATGACGATTTTAAAACAAAGGAAACGAAAACAGGACAATGACAAACTAATTGAGGGGAATAACTGGCAAGGAGACAGCTTGTCCGATGATTTTGTTTTTACGAACTCCATAGGGCGTCATCTTGTACCAGTTACCGTATATAAACACTATAAAGCAATCGTTAAAAGAATAGGCGTGCCTGAGTCTCGCTTTCACGATTTAAGACACTCGTATGCTGTTATAGCTCTACAAAATGGCGATGATGTCAAAACAGTGCAGTTGACGCTGGGACATCATACCGCTGCATTTACGCTTGATGTGTATGGACATGTGTCGGAAAAGATGTATCAAGAGAGCGCAAAACGTATGGAAAATTATATAAAAAACGTTAACCAAAACGCTCTAAACGAAAGCTGGTTAGGGTCAAATTAGGGTCAAATCTGTTATTTTCACAAAAAGAAAAGTCCCGAAAACCGCATAGCTACGCAGTTTTCGGAACGATTCACGTTGGCGGAGAAGGAGGGATTTGAACCCTCGCGCCGGTTTCCCGACCTACACCCTTAGCAGGGGCGCCTCTTCGGCCTCTTGAGTACTTCTCCGTATGAAGCCGCACACATATCACAAATAGCCGCCGCCATTTAAAAAGCGGTTATTTTTGTGTACGAATATTCGGTTGTTTTCACGCGTAACGCATGAAAAATGGAGGAGAGAGCGGGATTCGAACCCGCGAGCGCTCGCACGCTGCCGGTTTTCAAGACCGGTGCTTTCAACCACTCAGCCATCTCTCCGCTTTCGCGTCAAATTCACTGACGCAGATTATTATAACAAAAACGCGGTTCAATGTCAATAGTTTTTTTCTAAAAGTTTGAAATGAGCCGCCGCGTGCATTTTTGCCGCGTCCGCCTTGCAAATTTTACCGAAAACTATTTTGCATATTATTTTAGCTTGCGCGCAAAATAGTATCAGTGTCGATGAAATTCGACACGATTTAAATAGATTTGGGATTTTGAATGTGAAGGAGGGAACAGAAATGGCAAAGAGCAAAATCAACATTCCGCAGGCAAAGCAGGCTATGGATCAGTTCAAGATGGAGGCTGCACGTGAGGTAGGCGTAAACCTTTCACAGGGCTACAACGGCGACATCACATCGAAGCAGGCAGGTTCGGTAGGCGGTCAGATGGTTAAGAAGATGATCGAGGATTATGAAAGCAGACTTAAGTAATCGGGTACTGCGATAATTCTTTATCTTTGATTTGAACCGCAATGAAAAAGGTTATTAAAAATGGTTTCATTTTTAATAACCTTTTTTGCTTATTTAACCTTAACGCCGTCTATGAACGTCATAACGCATTTCGCGTCAAACCGCGTCGGCAAATCGGTAAACACCGCTATATCCGCGTCCTTGCCGACCTCAAGCGAACCTACTCTGCCGTCGATGCGGCAGTTTTTCGCTGCGATGCTCGTTACCGCGCTTAAAGCCTTATCTTCGTCCATACCGTGCTTTACAGCCATAGCGGCGCAAAGCGGCAGATGCTCTATCGTTATTTCGGGGTGGTCGGTAATAATCGCCACATTTATACCGCGCTCCGACAAATTTCTGTACGTGTCGAATGTGAGATTTTTAAGCTCGGGCTTACTCCTGTCGGACAGCGTCGGACCGAGCATAACGGGAACTTTTTCACGTTCGAGTATCGGCGCGACCGCGTCGCCGTCGGAACAATGCTCGATTGTGACGTCAACGTCAAATTCCTTGCCTATCCTTATCGCGGTGCATATATCGTCCGCACGGTGAGCGTGGATTTTAACGGGAATTTCACGCTTTAGAACGGGTATCATAGCTTCGAGCTTAATATCAAACTCCGGTTTTTCGTTATCCTCACTGTTTGCATTATACGCTTCGAGCTTTTCCATATAATCCCTCGACTTAATAAACAGTTCGCGTATCAGCGCGACCGTACCCATGCGAGTAACCGGCGCTTCCTCTTTTTCGCTGTACACCGCCTTAGGATTTTCGCCGAGCGCCATTTTCATTGCGGCGGGCGCTTTTACAATCATATCGTCAATACATATGCCGTATGTTTTTACAGCCGCGAACTGACCGCCGACGGGGTTTGCACTGCCCGGACCCGTTACGACCGTGGTAATACCTGCGTTGCGCGCTTCCTCAAAGCCTCGGTCGAACGGATTTATGCCGTCAATTGCGCGAAGGTGGGGCATAACGGGGTCGCTGTCCTCGTTGCCGTCGTCGCCCTCGAAGCCTATGGAGTCCTCGAACATACCGACGTGACAGTGCGCGTCGATAAGACCGGGCATAACGACCATTCCTTCAGCGTCAATAACGCTGTCAGCGTCCCGTTCGTCCGTGCCGACATATAAGATCTTTTCGTCAAACAGCACACAGCCGTTTTCGATAACGTCACCCGCCATAGTGACGATTTTTCCGTTTTTGATAAGTGTTTTCATACGCTTTTAATTCCCAGTTCGTTCACATAATTTATCGCGCTGTTCGCCGCGACCGCACCGTCAGCCGCCGCGGTTATTACCTGACGCAGCGGCGACACCCTCACGTCACCGGCGGCGTAAATGCCGCGTATATTCGTCGCAAGGTACATATCCGTCTTTATAAATCCTCTTTCGCACAGCGCTATACCCGTTTCACCCGCGAGCGCGGACGACGGCACAATACCTATCGCCACAATCGCGCCCGACACCTGCAGAACGCTTTTTTCACCCGTTACCACATTCTTTACCGACACATTTTCAAGCGAAGCCGTACCGTTAAACCGCTCAACGACCGTATCTGTAAGAATTGTTATCTTACCGTTCGACTTCGCTCTTTCGAGAAGAGATGCGCTTGCCTTAAACCGCTTTGAGCGATTTAACACGTACACCTTCGAGCAAAGTGTCGAAAGGTATATAGCGTCTTCCATAGCCGTATTGCCTCCGCCAACAACACATACCGCCTTATCCTTGAAAAACGTGCCGTCGCACGTCGCGCAGTACGACACGCCCGCGCCGGTAAGCTCCGCTTCACCGACAGCGCCGAGTGTTTTCGGCTCCGCACCCGTCGCGAAAATTACGGCTTTTGTCATGTACTTGTTTCTGCGCGTGTGGATAACCTTAACGTCATATTCAGCGTTTTCGATTGACTTCACGTTATCTCTCACGAATGTGATGTCATATTTTTTCGCGTGCTTTTCAATCGCGGCGGCAAGCTCCTCTCCGGTGGGGTTGTCCGCGAAGCCTGGATAATTGTCTATCTCATGCGTCTTTAAAACCTGACCGCCGCACGCGAGCTTTTCAAGCACAGCGGTTTTCATGCCGCCTCTTGCCGCGTATATCGCCGCCGTCATTCCTGCCGCACCGCCGCCTATTACAGCTATATCATACATTTCCTTCATCATCCTCGTTTACATAAGCTTCAATAATATATCTCGGTCTGCGCTTGACCTCCTTGTAGAGCTTACCGATGTACTCTCCGATAAGTCCCACAGCCAAAAGCTGCACGCCGCCTATGAACCATATCGACATCATAAGCGAAGCCCAGCCCGCATTTGTGTTGCCGAGAAGCTTTTCCACAAGCGCGTACACAGCCATAATGAACGCGAATACGCACACGATAGCTCCGAACGCGCTTATTATGCGCACCGGACTTATCGAGAACGACGTTATGCCGTCAAACGCGAACGACAGCATTTTTTTGAGCGGATATTTCGACTCTCCGGCGAACCGCTCCGCTCTGTCGTAATATACGCCCGTGGATTTGAAGCCGACAAGCGGCACCATGCCGCGCAGAAACATATTTCGTTCGGGGAAGTCGGCGAGAACGTCGAGCGCTCGTTTGCTCATAAGACGGAAATCGGCGTGATTGAACACGATCTTAACGCCCATGAGATTCATAAGCTTGTAAAATGCCACCGCCGTCGTGCGTTTAAAGAACGTGTCGGTATTGCGCTTATTTCTTACTCCGTAAACCACGTCGTAACCGTTCTTAAAATTCTTAACCATTTCGGGAATTACGTTTATATCGTCCTGCAAGTCCGCGTCGATCGAAACGGCGCAGTCGCACTCGTCCTTAACCGTCATAAGACCGCCGAAAAGCGCGTTCTGATGACCTGCGTTACGCGCGAGCTTTATTCCCGCAATTTCCCTGTGTTCATGCGTGAGCGAGCTTATAATATCCCACGTGCCGTCACGCGAGCCGTCGTCCACAAACACGATACGGCTCTTACTGCTTATAAGGCCCTCGTCGGTCATTGTGCCGAACAGCTCCAGCATACGCTTCGATGTTTCGGGAAGCACAGCCTCCTCGTTGTAGCAGGGAACCACAACATATAATTTTACGCCATCATTCATTGTTCTACCTCTGTAAATACATTATATACAATAATTATACTATATTTTTCTTGTTTTAACAAGTATTACGGCAAAAAAAATCGTTTTGTCAACAAAACTTTTATTATTTGTAATGGTAAGTCGGCGCGTTATGTGGTAATATTATAGTGATAAATAAAGAAATCGGGAATGATATATATGATAAGAAGAATGGAAAAGAGCGAGACGCGCGATGTTATGGATTTGTGGCTCCGCACCTCAAATTATTCAAACTCGTTTGTCGAGTCCGAATTTTGGACAACACATTACGATTATGTAAAGCAAAAGTACATAGACCGCAAGGACACCTTTGTGTATATTAAGGACAACAAAATAGTCGGTTTTACCGTTGTGGACGAGGGTAACGAGATATGCGGGCTTTTTGTGGATCCCGAATATCAGAACAGGGGAATAGGCAGGGAGCTTATAACTTTTCTGAAATCCGAATACCCGCGCCTTCGCATAGATATTTACGCGAAAAACAGAAAGGCGTTCGCGTTTTCACTGCAAATGGGCTTTATTGTTGACGGCGCGTTGCGTCAGGCGAACAACAACGAGCTTATGTACACTATGGTATGGGGCGAGGACGAAATCGAGGACGATGTAAAAATTTGGAAAAGATGAATGAAAGAACAGGAAAGCTGCGCGGAAATTTGCGGCAGCTTTTTCTTTGTGGTAACCTTGACATGATAAAAAATGTTATATTTGATTCTGTGAAGCGGGAGGCGCTTAAAATGAATAAAAAGATATTTGCAATGCTGCTGGGCGTGATATGCACGATGAACAGCCATATAGTATTTGCAGCACAAAATACGGAAGTTACGGAAGGCTCATATATACAGCTGGGCAGGTATATGGGTGAGCCGATAATATGGCGCTGCATCAGTACAGATGATGAGAATGGTACGTTAATGGTAAGCGATAAAATTTTGTGCTTCAAGGCTGCAAATGCCGGTGAGAACAGGACAGACGGTACTCAATCGGAACTTTATGGCAGTAATTTTTGGGAAGAAAGCACAATCAGGATTTGGCTGAACTCAACCGAAACGGCGGGTGATGTGAAATGGACAAAATATCCGCCCGACAAAGAGCATTTGGGAATTAACGGATTTGATGGAAACTATCCGTATGCTGATGAAGCCGGTTTTTTGTCAAGTGAAAATTTCACCCCGGCAGAACTAGCAATCTTAAAGTCAATTTCACAGTGGGTGGCGCTGCCCGCAGATAAGATTGACTTAAAGACGAACGGACATAAAGAGCCGTTTATTACAGAGTGGTATACGACAAAAAATTTGGGAGAGACACAAACCGCCGGACAAAGCGGAATTTCTGATTTTCCCGATGCATATAAAGGTGCAATGTACAGAATAAACGACACAATGTTTCTGCTGAATGAGCAGCAGCTAAAGAAAGTATATGATGTGTATGGTACTGCCGGAACCGAAAGCACTTATGAACCGCCGGAAAATTCTCTGGCGGCTAGTTCATACCGTAACAGTTATTATGGTAATTTTTATCCGTATTTATTAATAAGTCCATATAACAATATTAATGAAACATCAAACAACATTTGTTTTAATACTGTATATTATGGAGCGGTAATTAATAAATGCAGTACTTCAGCTGAAAACGGCATTCGTCCCGCATTTTATCTTAATGAGAAAACGGCATACATAAAATCGGGCAGCGGAACCAAGGATGATCCATATGTGCTTGACGGAACGGCGCAGGATGGAATAGCGGTGTTCGCGAACGGAGAGCAGGTTGATTTCGCGCAGCCGCCGGTCGTTGAAAATGACCGCACGCTTGTCGGTATGCGCGCCGTATTTGAAGCGTTGGGCGCGGAAATCCAATGGAACGGTGAAACACAGACCGTTACAGCTAAAAAGGACGATCGCACAATAATATTGCAAATCGGCAGCAATGTAATGCTTGTGAATGATACTTCGGTGGAATTGGACGCTCCGGCTGAGCTTATAAACGACAACACAATGGTTCCTCTGAGAGCGGTATCGGAAGCGCTGAACGCGAAGGTGAATTGGATTGAGGGTTTACAGCGGGTGGTAATCGACGTTCAGCCCGAATGGATTGAATACGATTGGAATCCGGAGTGGTATCAAGAGGCATTGCGTGTCGGTGGATATATAGAATGAATGTATCTGAAAAGTTAGTAATTGAAAGAGCTGCGCGGCTTAAATTTTGTATTGCAAAACGGAATGATATGTGCTACAATACTGCATTGAGGTGAAAAAATTGAAGGGAGCAATATTTGACGTAGACGGTACGCTGCTCGACTCGATGAAAATGTGGTACGAGCTTGTTGTGCGGTTTTACGATGAACACGGCGTGCAGGCTGACGCGGACGAGGCGTTTAAGTACATGGATATGACGCTGGAGGAGTCAATACCGATTATCACAAAGGAACTGGGTCTTGACATGACGTTTGACGAGATACTTGACTGCCTTAAAAGAATGGCTGCCGACTACTACAGGGAGAGTGTACCGTTAAAGGACGGAGCGGCTGAATATATGAGGAAGCTTCACAGTGAGGGCGTTAAAATAGCAATCGCGACGTCGGGCTACGAGGAGCTTTGCAAGGCGGCGTTCACGCGCCTCGGCGTGTGGGATTTGATAGACGCGCGCGCGTACTCGGCTGAGGTCGGCGTAAACAAGTCAAATCCCGATATATATCTTCTGGCGGCGGAAAGGCTCGGAGTTGAGCCTGCGGACTGCACCGTTTACGAGGACATTGCGGTTGGTATCGAGGGCGCGAAAAAGGGCGGTTTTATGACGTGCGCCGTATACGACGACTCAAACAGGGACGACACCGAGCTTTTGCAAGAAACAGCCGACCGTTACATCACAGGATGGCGTGAGCTTATACAATAAAGGAAGGTTAGTATGACAGAAAGAGAAAACATAAGAAACATAGCGATAATCGCGCACGTAGACCACGGCAAAACAACGCTTGTGGACGCGATGCTTGCACAGAGCGGCACATTCCGCGAGAACGAGCAGGTGGACGAGCGCGTAATGGACTCGAACGACCTCGAACGCGAGAGGGGCATTACCATTCTTGCAAAAAACACGTCGCTCGACTACAAGGGTACGAAAATCAACATTATAGACACTCCGGGACATGCCGACTTCGGCGGCGAGGTGGAGCGCGGACTTGAAATGGCTGACGGCGTTCTGCTTTTGGTTGACGCGTTCGAGGGTTGTATGCCGCAGACGAGATTTGTGCTGTCAAAGGCGCTTGCGCTCGGATTGAAGCCTATAATAGTCGTAAACAAGGTTGACCGCCCCAACGCGCGCCCATATGAGGTCGTGGACGAGGTGCTTGAGCTGTTCCTCGACCTCGGCGCGAGCGAAGAGCAGATCGACACGCCCGTAATATACGCGTCGGGACGTGACGGCTGGGCGAGCGCGGAATATAACCCCGAGCAGCCGAACGGCGACCTTACCGCGCTTTTTGAGCTTATCGTGAGCTATATACCGTGTCCCGACTGCGAGGATGACGCGCCGTTCCAAATGCTCGTTTCAAACATAGATTACGACGATTACACGGGACGAATAGCGGTAGGCAAAATACAGCGCGGCAGCGTCACAACAAATATGCCGCTGTCGATATGCCGTCACGACGGAACGGTCGCGCACGCCAAAGCGACAAAACTTTACACCTTTGACGGACTTAAAAAGTCGGCTGTTGACGAGGCGGGAGCCGGCGACATCGTGGCAATCTCGGGCATAACAGACATAAACATAGGCGAAACGGTATGCGACACAAATAATCCCGAACCGCTGCCGTTCGTCAAAATAGACGACCCCGTTCTTTCCATGACGTTCAGCGTCAACGACAGTCCGTTTGCCGGCCGGGACGGCAAATTCGTAACATCGCGCCACCTTCGCGACAGGCTTTTCCGCGAGCTTGATTCAAACGTGAGCCTCCGAGTTGACGAGACGGACACGACCGAAAGCTTTGTCGTTTCGGGACGCGGCGAGCTGCACCTTTCGGTGCTTATTGAGAATATGCGCCGCGAGGGGTACGAATTTCAGGTATCGAACCCCGTTGTAATATACAAAACGATTGACGGCGTGAAGTGCGAGCCGATAGAGCGTCTGACGGTCGATGTGCCTGACGAGTATACCGGCGCCGTAATGGATGGCATTATACAGCGCAAGGGTGAAATGACGAATATGACGCCCGCGGCGGCGGGTTACACGAGGCTTGAATTTCTTATTCCGTCGCGCGGTCTTATCGGCTACCGCAACGAGCTTCTCACAGCCACAAAAGGTACCGGCGTGGTAAACAGTATTCTTGAGGGTTACGAGCCGTACAAGGGCGATATGTCCGCGCGCAGCAGGGGAGTGCTTATCGCGTGGGAGAACGGCACAACGATAACATACGGACTTTTTAACGCCCAGGAACGCGGCACGCTCTTTATCGGACCGGGCGTGGAGGTGTACGAAGGTATGATAGTCGGCGAAAGCTCGCGCCTTGAAGATATTACGGTAAACGTGTGTAAGAAAAAGCACGCCACAAACACGCGCGCCTCGGGCAGCGACGACGCGCTAAAGCTCACGCCGCCGAAGGATATGAGCCTCGAGGAGTGCCTTGAATTTATCGCCGACGATGAGCTTGTGGAGGTCACCCCCAACCACCTCCGAATGCGAAAGCGCATCCTGAACACATCCCTCCGCGCCAAAGCGGAAAGCAGGAAAAAGCAGCAGTAAAACACTTGAATATTTTCTTGCCGTATGGTAAAATAGTATCGTGGATATTACGTATCGTAACGGATGTGAAATGAGGTGTCATTATGCGGGCGAAATTTTCCATGTCGCAGGAAGAAAATATTTTCTTCGTCAAGCGGAACATTGTTGACTATATATGGAAAAGCGCAAACCTTGAAGGCATCGGCGTAACATATCCCGACACGCAGACCATTTATGACGGCTTATCCGTATCGGGGTATACAATCGACGAAATTAACGCGATAAACGACTTAAAACACGCATGGCAGTATATTTTTGATAACATCAACGCGGAGCTTGACCTTGAATATATAAAGCATACGCATATGTTGCTCGGAAGGTTTACCGTTATAAACGCCGGCTCTTTGCGCCGCGACGAGGTGCATATCGGCGGCACGGACTGGGTTCCCGACCTGCCGGAGGAAAACAAAATTGAGGAAGAAATAAATGCCGTAATGCGCCGCTCGGATATATCTCATACGGAACGCGCGCTGGATATGACACTGCTGCTTATGCGTCTGCAAATGTTCTATGACGGAAACAAACGGCTTGCAATGCTTATAGGGAACAAAATTATGATAGAGAACGGTCAGGGAGTAATCAGTGTCAGGCAGAGTGACAACAGCGAATTTTACAGATTGCTTATAGCCTATTACGAAACGGGCAACGCTGACGCAATAAAGCGGTTCATGTATGACAACTGTATTGACGGCATGACGTTTACGCATTGAAAAAGAAGGTCAAAAGACCTTCTTTTTTGCGTTTGGCATAGTTTTTACTTATCGTCATAATGCCCTTTGCAGGCGGCTATAATAATCGCATTGTCGGTCACCTTGTATACAACCCTGTTTTCTTCGTTAATGCGTCGGCTCCACCAACCGGTAAAGTTGCCTTTAAGCAATTCGGGTTTTCCGATGCCCGAATAGTAATTCCGCTGAATATCTTTTATTAAAGCATTGATTTTTTTCAATGTCTTTTTATCTTGCCTTTGCCAGCGGCAATAGTCTTCCCATGCTTTTTCTTCCCAAAGTAATCTCATGGCTTTAATCCTCTCTTAAATTGTGTTCCGTCAGATTTGCCGTGCCTGCTTCAATATCCGATATAACATTTGTCAGATATGCCATATTACTCTCCGAATAAAACGGATCGGCGGTAATTTCAAAAGGTATTCTTTTTTCTCTGCTTACTTTTTTCGCGAATATTGTAAAAGCGGTTGTCATGCTCATACCCATTTCCGTACACACCTGTTCCATCGACTTTTTCAGATTTTCGTCCATGCGGAAATTTACCATTGTCTGCGCCATATATATCACTCCCTTCACAATAATATTATACACAATTGTAAAGCATTTGTCAACATTTTGCTTTACAAACAATAAAAATTACTTGCGTTATTAAATATTTCATCAAAACCGAAAAAAATACTTGATTTTTCAAAATATATGTGGTAAAATACCACGGTATGCAAAATACACACGCCCGCGGATTGTGCGAATGTTGCCCTTTTGCCGGGGTGTTCACGCAAGTTGAAACGGGCGGAGGAACAAAAAACAAGGAGGAAACAAAAATGGCAAACGTAATTTCAATGAAGCAGCTCCTCGAAGCGGGAGTTCACTTCGGACACCAGACGAGAAGATGGAACCCCAAAATGGCTGAATACATCTTCACGGAGAGAAACGGCATCTACATCATCGACCTTCAGAAAACGGTCAAGAAGGTTGAGGAGGCGTACTACTTCGTAAGAGATGTAGCGGCTTCGGGCGAAGACATTCTTTTCGTCGGAACAAAGAAGCAGGCTCAGGACTCCATCAAGGAGGAAGCCGAGAGAGTAGGCATGTACTACGTAAACGCGAGATGGCTCGGCGGTATGCTCACAAACTTCAAGACGATCAAGCAGAGGATCGAAAGACTCGCGCAGATCAACGCTATGGAGGAGGACGGCACATTTGATGCGCTCCCCAAGAAGGAAGTTATAAAGCTCAAGGCGCAGAGAGATAAGCTCGAAAAGTATCTTGGCGGCATTAAGGAAATGAAGAAGCTCCCGGGAGCTATGTTCGTCGTAGACCCGAGAAAGGAAAAGATAGCAATATCCGAGGCGCACAAGCTCAATATCCCCGTAGTCGCAATCGTTGACACCAACTGCGACCCGGACGAGGTTGACTACGTAATCCCCGGTAACGACGACGCTATAAGAGCGGTAAAGCTTATCGCTTCAACAATGGCGAACGCCATAATCGAAGGCAAGCAGGGCGAGGACAGTGCGGTTGAGGAAACGGCTGAAGAAGAAACAGAAGCGCCCGTTGAGGAATAATATATAGGAGGAAACCGTAATGGCATTTACAGCTAAGGACGTTAAAGAATTAAGAGAAATGACAGGCTGCGGCATGATGGACTGCAAGAAGGCTCTCACCGAGACCGACGGCGACAAGGAAAAGGCTGTCGAGTACCTGAGAGAAAAGGGACTTGCGACCGCAGCGAAGAAGGCGGGCAGAATTGCTGCAGAGGGTATAGTTAAGGCATACGTAAACGGCAATATAGGCGTTCTCGTCGAGGTAAACTCTGAGACAGACTTCGTTGCGAAGAATGACGAGTTCCAGCAGTTCGTTTCGGACGTTGCAAAGACGGTAGCGGAAGCAAATCCGGCTGATGTTGAGGAATTAAAGGCAACAAAGTGCGGCGACACGACGATCGGCGAAATGCTCACCGCAAAAATCGCAAAGATAGGCGAGAACATGAACATCAGACGTTTTGCAAGAATTGAAACGACAGGCGCTGTTGTTGAGTATATTCACGCGGCGGGTAAGATAGGCGTACTCGTTGAGGCTGACGCCGAGAACAACGACACGACAAAGGAATGTCTTAAGAATGTTGCGATGCAGGTAGCGGCATTAAATCCGAAGTACCTCTCGTCCGACGACGTTCCCGAGGACTACAAGGAACATGAGAAGAAGATCCTTATCGAACAGCTTAAGAACGATCCGAAGAATGCGTCAAAGCCCGAAAATATCATTGAAAAGATGATTACGGGACGTCTCGCGAAGGAGCTTAAGGAAATCTGCCTGCTCGAACAGGAGTACGTTAAGGCTGAAAATAAGGAGACCGTCGCAAAGTACGTTCAAAGCGTCGGCGGTATCACATTAAAGCAGTTCGTACGCTTTGAAACCGGTGAAGGTCTTGAAAAGAAGGAAGAAAACTTCGCCGACGAAGTTGCGTCAATGATTAAGTAAGTTTTTTCATTAAAAATACCTCAAAAACCCCGAAAACGGTATCTTGCCGGATTCGGGGTTTTTGATTTGAAGCTAAAAAGCAACCAAAAAACAGTTGCAAAATAAAAAAAGTGTGGTATACTATTGTTAAGGAGATGATGCGGCGCATGGGGAAGAAGGAGGGACTGATATGAATAATCTTCTTGAATATAAAGATTATCTCGGCACTGTGGAATATTCATCGGCGGATAAAGTTTTGTACGGTCAGATTGTGGGAATAAACGGATTGATTTCGTATGAGGGTGACAGCATCGAAAGTCTGCAGGCTGACTTTGAAGCGGCGGTAGACGATTATCTCGACATGTGCGCGGAGCAAAACATCGAGCCGCAAAAAACCTATAAGGGAACGTTTAATGTCAGAATATCGCCAAAACTGCACAAATCACTCGTTTTGTTCGCCGCATCGAATCACAAAAGCCTGAACGCGACCGTTGAGGACGCTATACGCGCGTATGTGGAATAATAATTTCCAATAAACGGTTGAAAAACCATTCGGCGCATGTTATAATTAAAAGAGTATTATGGTTCGTTTTTATACAAGCGGACGAGTTAAAAGGAGCGGATATAAATGAAATCAATAAAGGAATTTGAATTCTGGTTTGTCACAGGCAGCCAGCACCTTTACGGTCAGGAAACGCTCGATCAGGTCGCTCTTGACAGCGCGGCTATGGTTGAGGGACTGAACGCTTCGGGTAAAATGCCGTGTAAAATCGTGTTAAAACCGACGGTTAAAACTCCGGACGAGGTTACGGCTGTGTTCAAGGACGCGTCGCATGACGACAAGTGCGCGGGCGTTATTGCGTGGATGCACACGTTCAGCCCGTCGAAGATGT
This sequence comes from uncultured Clostridia bacterium, assembly GCA_947626045.1. Lineage (GTDB taxonomy): Bacteria > Bacillota > Clostridia > UBA1381 > UBA1381 > Hominilimicola. Next base: position 14,687 of record CANQQS010000036.1, read on the forward strand.
GGATCAACGGCTTAAAGCATTTCAAAAAGCCGTACTGCCATTTCCATACGCAGTTCAACCGCGAAATTCCGTGGGACGAGATTGACATGGACTTCATGAACCTCAACCAGTCGGCGCACGGCGACCGCGAACACGGCTTTATCGGCTCAAGACTGCGTATGCCGAGAAAAATCATCGTAGGCTACTGGCAGGACGACGAGCCGCAGAAGAAGCTTTCAGACTGGATGAGAAGCGCGTGCGGCTACGCTTTGAGCCAGGAACTTAAAATGGTTCGTTTCAGCGACAATATGCGCCAGGTTGCGGTCACAGAGGGCGACAAGGTCGAAGCCGAGATCAAATTCGGCTGGGATATTGAGTACAGAGCGGTCGGCGATCTCGTTGATGTGCTCAATGAGGTTACAGAAGCCGAGGTCGACGCGAAGATGGATGAGTACAACGAGCGCTATACCATGGACACGGACAACATCGACGCCGTTCGCTATCAGGCGAAGGAGGAGATCGCGATACGCAAGATTTGCGAAAAGTACGGCTACAGCGCGTTTGTGACGCATTTTGACACGCTCCACGGTCTTGAACAGCTCCCGGGACTCGCGGCGCAGAACATGATGGCTGACGGCTACGGCTTTGGCGCGGAGGGCGACTGGAAGGTCGCGGCGATGGACGCTATAATGAAGGCTATGGCTGAAGGCATGGACGGCGGCACAGCGTTCATGGAGGACTATACATATCATCTCGAAAAGGGCAACGAGCACATCTTGGGCGCGCATATGCTCGAGGTATGCCCGCTCGTCGCGGCGGACAAGCCGAAAATTCAGGTTCATCCCTTAAGTATCGGCGACAGAAATGATCCCGCGAGACTTGTGTTTGATTCTAAGAACGGCGACGCTATCGTTGCTTCGCTCGTTGACATGGGCGGCAGAATGAGACTTATCGTAAACGACATCAAGGCTTGCAATCCGTTAAAGCCTATGCCGAAGCTGCCTGTTGCGGGCGTAATGTGGAAGCCGCTCCCGTCGCTCGAAACGAGCGCGACCTGCTGGATATTGGCGGGCGGCGCGCACCACAGCGTACTCTCGTACGACGTAACGGCGGAAATGATGAAGGACTGGGCGGCTATGATGGATATAGAGTTTGTTCATATCGGCGCTGACACTACCGTTGAGGCGTTCGAGAAGGAACTCCTTTGGAACGACATCGCATATAAAATAGGCAGATAAATATACGAAAAGAGAACCGCGCGGTTCTCTTTTTGTGTATTTTATTAACAGGACGCTTGACAGTTCCTTTATTCGGTGGTATATTATCGGTAGAGGCATTGTTCGGGAGAGCGTTATCAGGCGTCTGTCAGGGGTTCATCTTTTGAATATCTGACACTTCCGACGCCTTTTTTTATTATATTAACAGAACGCTTGACAATCCCTTTATTCGGTGGTATATTACAGTATAAGCTGTATCAGTAACTACGTCTTGGGCGTGCAACTGGGGCGAATTATCTCGCATTATCAGTGCTTGCTGCTCTACAGCATAAGCGGTATCAGTAGAAACGTTTCGGACGTTTCAGGCAGAGGCTTGCACATCTGCCGTCTGCTGTGCCGCTTTATTTTTTTGCGCCGAAATAAAAAGCAAAAACATACAAATAATACTGGAAATTTCCTATCATATGTGGTATACTAAAACGGTATAAACATATCGGAGGAATACGAAAGTGAGCAAGAATATACTGTTTGTCTGCACCGGCAACACGTGCCGCAGCGCGATGGCTGCCGCGCTTATGGACAAAATCGCAACCGAGCAGGACTTGGACGTGCGTATCGAGTCGGCGGGACTTTTCGCCGCCGAAGGCGAAAAAGCGAGCGACAACGCGATAAAGGCGATGATACCTTACGGCATTGACCTCACAAACCACCTGACGCAGCCGGTGACGGAGGATCTAATAAAGCAGTGCGACCTTATTCTAACCATGACTGCGGCGCACAAGGCGGTGCTTGAACCTATCGCGAGCGGCAAGGTTTACACGCTGTCGGAGTACGCGCGCGACGGAGGCGACGTGTCCGACCCTTACGGCGGCGGACTTGATGAGTACAACGAGTGCGCGCGTGAGATTTACAGCCTGCTCACGGACGTAGCGGAAAGATTAGCGGAAGAAAATGATTGAGATAACGAGAATGACGCGTGACGACGTACCCGAAATCGCGGAGCTTGAAAAAATATGCTTCACGCTGCCGTGGTCGGAGAAATCCTTTTATGACGAAATGGCGAACAAGCTCGCGATATACTTTACCGCGAAGGATAACGGCAAATGCGTCGGGTACGCGGGATTTTGGAACGTGTCGGGCGAGGGCGACGTAACAAACGTCGCGGTGCTGCCCGAATACCGCCGCAGGGGAGTGGGCAGCTCGCTTGTCGCGGGAATGATAAAAACAGCCGAAAAATTAAAGCTCGAAATGCTGACGCTCGAGGTGCGCAAAAGCAACGCTGCGGCGCAGAAGCTTTACGAAAAATTCGGCTTTGAAATACTCGGAGAGAGGAAACGCTATTACAGCGATAACGGCGAGGACGCCTACATAATGACAAGGACGTTCGCGCCGAAAGGGTGATAAAATGCTTATACTCGGAATAGAAAGCTCGTGCGACGAGACAGCCGCGGCGGTTACGCGCGACGGCAGAGAGGTGCTGTCGAGCGTGATAAACACGCAGATAGCCATTCACAAAAAATTCGGCGGAGTAGTGCCGGAGGTCGCATCGCGGCGGCATATAGAGGTAATCGACGACGTGATAGACGAGGCGCTGCGCGAAGCGAACGTGACGTTCGACGACATTGACGCTATAGCCGTGACGTACGGCCCCGGACTTGTCGGCGCGCTGCTCGTCGGCGTATCGACGGCAAAGGCACTCGCTTACGCCTTGAATAAGCCGCTGATACCCGTACATCACATCAAGGGGCATATAACTGCGAATTACGTCGCGCATAAGGATTTGGAGCCGCCGTTCGTGTGTCTTGTCGCGTCGGGCGGTCACAGCCATATCGTGTACGCCGAGGACTACACGCATTATGAAATAATGGGCAGAACGCGTGACGACGCGGCGGGTGAGGCGTTTGACAAGATTGCGCGCGTGCTGGGGCTTGGCTACCCCGGCGGACCTTTGATAGATAAGCTCGCGAAGGAGGGCGACCCGAAGGCTGTCGCGTTCCCGCGCGTCAGAATGGACGGCGCGTCGCTTGACTTTTCGTTCAGCGGCGTTAAGACGGCTGTACTTAACTACCTTCACAAGCTCGACCAAAACGGCGAAACGTACAACAAAGCCGATATTGCCGCAAGTTTCCAGGACGCGGTAACGGACGTGCTTTGCGAACATACGATTGAAGCGGCGATGATGAAGAACAGCAAAATAATAGTAATCGCGGGCGGCGTCGCGGCAAACAGCGCGCTGCGTAAGAAAATGACGGAAGAGGCGGGGAAGAAGGGGATACGCGTGCTGTACCCCGAGCCGGTGCTGTGTACCGATAATGCGGTGATGATAGCTTGCGCCGGCTACTATGAATATCTCGCCGGCACCCGCGCCGACCTCACATTGAACGCCGTGCCGTCATTGAGGTTGTAGGGGCGATGACCCCCTCTACGAGGGGGTCAAAAGCCGGCTACGGCTTTTGGGGGGTGTAGAGGTATTGAGTGAAAATTACACCCCCCGAAATCAAAGATTTCGACCCCCTCATAGAGGGGGTCATACATGGCGGGCGAACCGTGTTCGCCCGTCAAAACCCCTCAGTCACACTACGTGTGACAGCTCCCCTATTAGGGGAGCCATACGCTTGCGTGTGGTAGGCGTGTTCGCTTGCGAACAAACGCCGTAGTAAGGGGAGCCATACAGCGGGCGGCGCATATCGCAAGCCTCCCCTACTAGGGGAGGTGTCGGCTAAGCCGACGGAGGGGTTTTACACACATAAATCACAATTTACGCCATACCAAATAAAACCACGGAGGACACATAACCATGGAAAAACTACACGTAAACTTAGGCGAAAACTCATACGACATAAAATTCACCGACAGCTTTACCGCGCTGCCGGACGCGATGCGTGAAATAAACACGCCGAAAAAGCTGCTGATTGTGACGGACACGAACGTTGAAAAGCTGTACGCCGATGAAGTCAAAGCACTGCTCCGCGAAAACGGTTACGACGCGCAGGTATACGCGTTCCCTGCGGGCGAGGAGCATAAGAGCATGGACGCGATACTCGGCATATGCGCCGCGTGCATAAATCACGGACTTGACCGCAAGAGCATGATTGCCGCGCTCGGCGGAGGCGTGGTCGGCGACATGGCAGGCTTTGCCGCGGCGATATATATGCGCGGCATAGACTTTATCCAGATACCGACGACGCTCCTTTCGCAGTCCGACAGCTCCGTCGGCGGCAAGACGGGCATCGATTTTATGGAGAGCAAAAACATCTTGGGCGCGTTCCGTCAGCCGCGGCTTGTGTACATCAACGTGTCAACGCTCAAAACACTTCCGCAGGAGCAGTTTGTGTCGGGCATGGGCGAGGTCATAAAGCACGGAATAATCCGCGACGGCAAATTTTTCGAATACCTCGAACAAAACGCCGACAGCGTTAGGACGTTAAACGCCGACACGCTTATAAAAATGGACAAGATAAACTGCTCGATAAAAGCGGCTGTGGTTGAGACGGACGAAAAGGAAAACGGACTTCGCGCAATACTGAATTTCGGTCACACGATAGGTCACGCGGTCGAGTCGGCGTTCGACTTTAAAATGACGCACGGCGAATGTGTGGGCTTGGGCATGATAGGCGCGTCATATATAGCAAAAGAGCGCAATATGATAGATATGGAAGCTCTTTCGCGCATAGAAAAAATACTCAGTCTGTACGGCTTCAAAACGCGCGTAAAGCTGCCGCCTGCCGAGACGGTCATTGAATACATGCAGAAGGACAAGAAAAAAATCGCGGGAAAGCTTAAATTTGTGCTGCCGACGGAGATAGGCACTGTTACGCAGACAACGGACGTCACGCGCGGCGAAATACTTTCCGCGCTTGAATATATAGGTGAATAAACATGATTTGGCTTGTTATAAGTATACTTACGGCAGCAGCCGACCAAATAACGAAATACCTTGTCGTGTCCAATATGACGGTCGGCGAAACGGTGTTTTCAGCCGGGCTTTTCGATATAACGTACGTCAGGAACGAAGGCGCGGCGTTCTCTCTCATGTCGGGCAGAATGTCGCTTTTGAGTGTAATATCGGTCGCGTTCTGCGCGGCGGTCGTCATATGGTGGATAAAGAAAAAGCCGACGCACCCCATGCTTTGCACCGCCGTGACACTTTTGTTTTCGGGCGCGCTCGGCAACGCTATAGACCGCATAGCGCGCGGGTACGTCGTGGATTTTATCCGCGCAACGTTCGCGCATTTCCCGATTTTCAACGTGGCGGACATAGCGATTACCGTCGGCGCACTGCTGCTCATTGTGTATGAGATATTTTTTAACAAAGAGGATAAATATGAACACGATAATACTGAAGCCGACGGATGAGCATATCGGCGAGCGTCTCGACAAATTCATATCCGACGTTTCCGACCTTTCCAGAAGCTACGCCGCAAAGCTGTGCGAGGACGGTCTTGTCACGCTTTCGGGTAAGCCGCTCACAAAAAAATACAAAATAACGGACGGCGAGGAAATAACGGTAGCAATGCCCGAGCCGGAGGAAATGACGGCGCAGCCGGAGGATATACCGCTCGATATAGTGTACGAGGACGATGACGTAATAGTCGTGAACAAGCCGCAGGGAATGTGCGTACACCCAGCCGTCGGCAACGAGAGCGGCACGCTCGTAAACGGGCTTATGTATCACTGCAAAGGCTCTTTAAGCGCGATAAACGGCGTGATACGCCCGGGAATAGTACACCGCATAGACAAGGACACATCGGGGCTTCTCATTGCCGCGAAGAACGACAAAGCGCACCTCGCGCTGTCCGAACAGCTCAAGGAGCGCAAACCGATGCGCAAATATACGGCGCTCGTAAACGGCAACATAAAAGAGGACGAGGGCACTGTAAACAAGCCGATAGCGCGCCACCCATATAACCGCAAGAAAATGGCAGTCTTGCAGGGCGGACGCGAGGCGGTGACGCATTTTAAGGTACTGGAGCGGTTCGGCGGCTACACGCTCGTCGAATGTACGCTCGAAACGGGACGCACGCACCAGATACGCGTCCACATGGCGTCAATCGGTCACAGCATAGTCGGCGACCCGCTTTACGGAATAAAAAAGGAAAAATTTTCGCTTAACGGTCAGCTTCTGCACGCGCGAACCATAGGCTTTGTCCACCCTTCAACGGGTGAAACCATGGAATTTACGAGCGAGCTTCCGGAGCATTTTTCCCGTATTTTGGAAAAGCTCAGAAAAAATACGACATAATACTTGAATTTTCGCGCGAAAAAAGCTATACTGTATATAAGTATGTTTAACGGGAGGAAATACATAAAATGAAAAAGCTGTGCGTCATATTCGGCGGCAGGTCGCCGGAGCATGACATTTCAAGGAAGTCGGTAACTTCCGTACTTAACAATCTCGACAAATCAAAATACGATATATATGTAATAGGCATAACGAAAAAAGGCGCGTGGTATCTCTACACCGGCGATATTAAAAATATAGAAGGCGGCGAATGGGAGCAAGACACGGCGAACAAGAAAAAGGCGGTCATATCGCCCGACAGTGAGGATAAAGCCATACTCGTCATTGACGAAAACGGCGTTGAAAAAATACAGATAGACGTTATTTTCCCGGTGCTTCACGGCGAGTACGGCGAGGACGGAACGGTGCAGGGGCTTTTTGAGCTTTCAGGCATATCTTATGTCGGCACAGGCGTAATGGCGTCGGCAAACGGCATGGACAAAACCTCGTCTAAGATTGTGTTTGAAAGCGCCGGTATACCGCAGGCTGACTGGGTTGTAGTAAACAAAAGCGACGACTTCGAGGCAAAAATGAACGAGATAGAAAAACATCTCGGCTATCCGTGTTTCGTAAAACCCGCGAGAACCGGCTCATCGGTCGGCGTGGGCAAGGCTCACAACAGAGCGGAACTGAAAACCGCGCTTGAAAACGCAGCAAAGTTCGACAGAAAAATTCTTGTTGAGGAAAACATAGACGGACGCGAGGTGGAATGTGCCGTACTCGGCAACGACGACGTGAAGGCTGCGACGGTCGGCGAGATAATGCCGACGGTCGAGTTTTACGATTTCGACGCGAAGTACAACGACAATTCCACAAAGCTCCAAATACCGGCAGACCTTCCCGAAGAAACGATAGAGACGATAAGAGAGTACGCGGTGCGCGCGTTTAAGGCGCTTGACGGCGACGGACTGTCGAGAGTTGACTTCTTTGTGAGAAGCTCCGACGGAAAAGTGCTGTTAAACGAAATAAACACGCTGCCGGGCTTTACGAATATAAGCATGTATCCGAAGCTGTGGGGCGCTGTGGGCATAGAATACGGCGAGCTTCTGGACAGACTGATAGAGCTTGCGCTCGAAAGGGTTAAATAATGAATAATAAAAGCATAGGCGTTTTCGATTCGGGACTGGGCGGACTCACCGCCGTAAAGCAGATAATGCAGGAGCTTCCGAACGAAAACATCATATATTTCGGCGACACCGGCAGAGTGCCTTACGGCACGCGCTCGCGCGACACGATTTTGAAGTACACGCGCGGCGACATACGTTTTTTAAGAACGTTCGACGTTAAAATAATCGTCATAGCCTGCGGTACGGCTTCAAGCGCGGCGCTGCCGATGATTAAAAACGAGTTTGACGTTCCCATAGTCGGCGTTATAGACGCAGCCGTTTACGCGGCGGTAAGAGCCACAAAAAACGGCAAAATCGGCGTAATAGGCACGTCGGGAACGATAAAAAGCGGCGAGTACGAAAAGCAGATAAAGGCGTATGACAACAATATGGAAGTGTATTCCAAAGCATGTCCGATGTTTGTGCCGCTTGTCGAGAACGGTTATCTCGATTCGCCGGTCACAAAGCTTATTGTCGAGGAATACCTCGAGAACATACGCTCAAAGGGTGTCGATACGCTTATTCTCGGCTGCACTCACTACCCGTTGCTTCAAAAAGCGATAGGCGAGTACATGGGAGACGGCGTTACACTCATAAATTCGGGTGCGGAGGTCGCGAAGTACCTCAAAAAGAAATTCGACCGCGAAATGATGCACTCCTCCGTTACCGACGAGGAGCAGTACCGCTACTATGTGAGCGACGATATTTCAAGCTTTGAGGAACTCGGCGGTATTTTCCTTGAACGGGAAATAAACGGACAGGTGAG
>CANQQS010000037.1 GCA_947626045.1 uncultured Clostridia bacterium
TTCAAAGTCCGAGTCCGAACCCATGATTAACGCTGCCTTTGGTTTTGTCATATGTCATTACCTCCGTTTTTTGTTATGTTTATAGTATCAAAATTCCGCACGGTTGTCAATATAAAGCCGTGATTAGATGTAAGTGGATTTTGAAATTTGGGCAAAAAATATGACCCCTCGGAGTGGGGGTCATATGGGTTGGGTCGTGTGGGCGACCGCAAGGGTCGCCCCTACGGCGGACTCCATTTTGTTACTGCTATATTCTTTTTATATTTCAGTTATATCCAGATTTTCGGTTTGGATGTCTATTTTCTTAAACTCATAATTTTCAATGGCTCCGTTTCCGTCAATCTCGTTTGTACATTCAATCGATATACGGTATACATCGGCAGAGCTTTTTTCTTCTTTGAGTGCCTTTAAAGCCGCAACATCGACAATTTTATATTCTGTATCATAGACAACATAAAAGCCGAGATATTCATAAGTATCATCGCACATATAATCTAATTTATATACTCTCTTAAAACAATGTATAAAATCAGATGTTGATAAGAATAGCGGAACCCCATCCGGAAATCTAAATATAGCACCACTATCGCATAAAATTTCCGTTACATTATGATTCTTATCATAATACGCCCAGAAAGACAACAATGCTCCGGCGGTAAGATGTTGTTTTTCAAAGACATTGTGTTGGTAGTCCATATCATCTTTATAAATTTCCGTCAACTTCTCTTGCGATTCGCCCAACATTATTTTATGATTATTATACTCATCAAAAAGACCTATGTAATCATAAGGATATATTACCTCGCCGAGATTGTCGGCAGATTCTGCCGAGCTTGACGGATTTTCTTTATAATTTTCGCAGGCGGTAAACATAAGACATAGTATTATTGAGACAATGCAGATTAGTTTTTTGCTACATTTCATATGTTTACCACCTTTCTTTCTAAATTACTGATAGACGTGTATATTATGAATTTATCGTCCGTTTCAATAATATTGACTTTGAGAATACTGTCGGAGTATAAAGCCGTAAGAACCGGCGCCCCCGACAGCCCGTTTATGTAGGGGCGACCCTCGCGGTCGTCCGCTACGAAAGGCTTCCCTAATAGATGAACGACGCTTTAGCGTCGTAGGCGTGTTCGCTTGCGAACAAATGCCGTAGTAAGGGGAGGCTCACATCGGGTTTTATTCCTTACCGTTCCAGCAGTAGGTGCAGAGCTTACACTGGGGCAGACCGACGGACTCAATCATGTCGTCAAGGCGGTGGTAACGCAGTGAGGTGAAGTTACGCTCGGCGCAGATTTCATCAATCATTTCCTTGTAATTTGTGCTGTCGGGGTCGGCGTAGTCGGCGAGAAGAGCGTCGCTCACGTCGTCGCCCTCGCGCGCTCTTATAACGCGTCTCGCGATAAGGTCAAGCTCCGACGTGGAACGCGAAAAGTTCAGATATTTGCAGCCGAACATTATCGGCGGACACGCCGGACGTATATGTACCTCGTTCGCGCCGCTCTCGTACAGAAATTCCGTCGTTTCGCGAAGCTGCGTTCCCCTTACTATGGAATCATCTATAAGCAGCAGGCTCTTGTCGTGTATAAGATCCTGCACGGGTATCAGTTTCATTCTCGCTATCATGTCGCGCTCCGCCTGGTTCGGCGGCATGAACGAGCGCGGCCATGTCGGCGTGTACTTTATAAACGGACGCGCGAACGGTATACCCGACTCGTTCGCGTAGCCTATCGCATGGGCGATGCCCGAATCCGGCACGCCGGCTACCATGTCGGGCTTTACATTGCCCTCGTTCATGTCGCGCCGCGCGAGCATTTCACCGCAGCGGTAACGCATATTTTCAACGTTTATGCCCTCGTAGCACGAGGTCGGGTAACCGTAGTAAATCCACAAAAACGTGCATATTTTCATTTCATCCCCCGGCGGCGACACAGTTTCGATGCCGTCGGCGGTGATAAACACGATTTCGCCCGGTCCGAGGTTTTTGTAGTCGCTGTAGCCGAGGTTTAAGTATGCGAAGCTCTCAAACGACGCGCAGAACGCGCCGTCCTTGTGACCGATAATAATCGGCGTTCTGCCGAGGCGGTCACGCGCGGCGTATATGCCTTCGGGTGTTAGAATGAGCATACTCATTGAGCCCTTTATTACATTCTGCGCGTGCTTTATGCCGTCAATCAGCGTGCTTTCCTGATTGATTATCGCGGCGACAAGCTCCGTCTGGTTGATGTTTCCGCCGCTCATCTCAAGGAAGTGCGGATTACCCTTGCTGTACGCCATTTCAACAAGCTCGTCGGTGTTTGAGATAAGTCCGACGGTCGTCAGCGCGAAGCTGCCGAGGTGCGAGCGCACGATAAGCGGCTGCGGCTCGTTGTCCGATATGCAGCCTATGCCGGAAGTGCCTTCCATTTCGTTTACGTCGTTTTCAAACTTTGTGCGGAACGGCGAGTTTTCTATGTTGTGTATCGCGCGGTTGAAGCCGTCCTTGCCGTACACAGCCATGCCGCCCCTTTTCGTGCCGAGATGCGAGTGGTAGTCGATACCGAAAAACAAATCGTACACACAGTTTTTCTTGGCAATTACGCCGAATATTCCTCCCATAAATACCTCCATTGCTGTCTGTGGTGTTGCTTTTCCTTATTATACCATTGTTTGCGCATAAAAACAAGGTCGATTTTTGTGTTATGGGAAGTTTTTATACCGTTTATTGATTGCTTAATTTTTGGGTGCGGACAGATTGATTGACATTTTGTTTTCTTTCGGCGTATATGTCAGCATAATTTTATACCCCGAATCGCTTCCGGCATAATAATACTTATCATTTTCGCTCGAAACATCGGACAATCCATTGTCTTTGCATGCCTGAACATAGTTTGCAAAATCATCTTTGGTCATACCGTAGGCTGTGGCACTGAATGTGTCTCCGTTTTCCAAGTCAACCGTGGTCACTCTTGCATCGCATTTCGGCATTATTGAAAACGCGCTGTTATCCGTCCATGCCTGAGCGTCTGTCTCATCATATGACTGACTGTATTGCTGCAGCTTAAAATCATAATGCACCGTTTTTATTTTGTCAGAATCTATGTAAGATATTGAAGCGGTAGACGGTTCCATTAAATTATATATTGCAATGTCATTCAAGAAATAAAATCCGTTGATGTCACATTTGGATATAGCGACCGTTTCACCGGGATCTACAACTTTTTTGGTCTGCGCGATTAAAAACGCCTTCGATACATCTTCATCGGTCCACTGTGCTTTTTCTTTTATTTCATCAAATGCCGCAAGATCCTCATCTGTAAGCCCTTCCTTTTGTTCAAACCTTATTTCGACTTCAAGCAAGGGATAGTTCGTGTTATTAGTGTAACCGAAAACAACGGTTCTTTCATCTTCGATAAGTCCCTCTTTTACAGACCAATCAATGTCCGCAATATTAATGCCGGAATTATTGTCCGTATTGTTCCCCGATGTCGCGGAATTTCCTCCGCAGCCGCAGAATACGAATAAACAAGTCAAAATCATTCCCAAGGCTAATATTTTTCTTTTCATAATACTTTCCCTCCATAATTAAACTATAGTAGTAAAATACGCTATTGGCGTACAATACTACTATAACACATTCATAAAAAACTGTCAACATATAAAATATAAGGTGAGGTGAGTTTTATGGATAAAGCAATTATCGGAAAAAGAGTGCGGCGGCAAAGAGAATATTTGGGTTTGACTCGTGAACAATTTGCCGAAAAAGTGGATATATCATGGCGTTTCCTCGCGGAAATCGAGAACGGGACTAAGGGAATGTCGGCGGAAACGCTGTACAAAATCTGTACCGCATTCGGCATATCCGCGGATCATTTGCTGCTTGGACGCGAAAATTTATCCTCCGCAAAAACACCGTGTACGGAGCTTTTATCCAAAGTCCCGCCGTCCTGCACCTCGTATCTTGAGGATATTCTCAAAGCGTATTTGCGTACTATTGACGTTATAAAAAAGGAAGCCGAATAATTTACAGGAAAAAGACCTCGTTAAACGAGGTCTTTCTCAATTAGGAGGTATGATTATGTAGGTTATCTCTTTACAAATTCCTGCGTCCAGTATATTGTGCCGCCGCTGCTTTTTACCGCGCCGATGCCGATTTCGGTGTACGAGGCGTTAAGTATGTTCTTTCTGTGACCGGACGAGTTCATCCACGCGTCCATTACGGCAGCCGCGCTGCGCTGTCCCGACGCGATGTTTTCCGCCGCCGCGCGGTAGCTTATGCCCGCCGCTCTCATTCTGTCGAACGGCGACTGACCGTCGGGGTTTGTGTGGTCAAAAAAGTGACGGTTTATCATGTCCGCGCTGTGCGCTCTCGCGAGTGCGTCAAGGTCGGACGCGCGCTTTAACGCGTTAAGTCCGCGCGATGTGCGCTCCTCGTTCACAAGGCGAAGCACCTCGTCCTCCATTGCGCTCTCCGATGAAATATTCGGTGCGGCTGTGGGCTTTGCCGTCGGTTTAGCTGTAGGTTTCGCCGTGGGAGCAGGCGTTGCGGTAGGCTTTGTTGTCGGTCTTGCGGTCGGAACGGGCGTTACCGGCTTGGCTGTCGGTTTTGCAGTCGGAGCGGCAGTCGGTTTTGCGGTCGGCTTCGGCGCGGGAGCAGGCGTTGCCGACGGTTTCGAGTTCGGGCAAGACGACGGTATGTTGTACTTGTCCAAATCTATGCCGTACCTTTTGAGTATATCCTTTATAACATTTTCCTTATCGCATTTTGTCGTTTGTGCCGTGTTTGACATCAGCGATTTAAGCATGCACGACGCCGAAACGGTGCGCGCCTGCACCGGCACCGCCGAGGCAGCCGTAAGCGTAACCGTCAATGTCAGTAACAATGTCATTTTTTTCATATAATTCCTTCCCTTCTTTTGCTTTGTCAGCATTGCTACATTTTGATTATACAACAGTTTTTTGGTTTTGTAAACGAACAATGTTTGGTAAGGAAATTAAGTAAATTTTAACCTATTTGTTTTCGGTAAAATCTGTATGCGCCGCTTTCGTCGGCTGCAATAATGCCGTACCTTTCGCCGCTGTCTTCCGTAACCTCGTAGCCGCCGTCAATTTCGTTCACGCTCACGCTTATTACATGCTCGGTTTCGTCGAGCGCGAAAAAGCGGCATATCTCGGGACTGTTTATGTAATACGTCATCGATATAGCTTCGCCGTCGCGCACGGGCGTTAAATTATTCGTGTTCGTCACGCCCGTCACATGGCGCATACAGCCCGTAATGTCGGCGTAGCCGCTGCATGCACCGCGTATGCTTTCGAGCCAGCCGACGCTCTCGATGTCATCATAGTACGGCTTTGCGCCGAGAAGGTATGTGTTGCGGTCGGGGTTGACGGCAAAATTTTCGGTGTCCAAAGCTAAAATTTCATTCACGATACGCACGTCCTCCTCCGACGTTTTGACGTACTGGCTCGTGATGCCCATGCCCGACACCGCGAAAACGAACGTCAGCGCGGCTGTGACAGTACAGCGCAAAACGGGCTGTATCTTTTGCGGCGTAAGAAGCGCAAGCTCACACACGGCAAGACCGATGCCGATAAACGAGAAGTACACGAAGCGTATGGCTGTATACAAAAAACCAATCACGTAAAACACAGCCACTCCGCCGACGGTCAGCGCGAGCGATATTAAAAGCCGCTTAGCGCTGAAACGGAGGCCTTTTCCTTCGTGCCGCACAAGTATGCCGAGGAATACCGATAAAGCAAGCAGCGCGGCAGTTTGAATGTACAGTCCGCGCGAGATAAGCTCCGCGCCGCACTTTAAGCCGCGCACGAACGCGCGCCAATCGTACAAGACAAGCACTCGCACAACCATATCGGTAACGGCTCTTGCCTGAGAAAAGAAGTTCGACGAAAACAGATGTCCGCGCACTGTCATTTCACCGCTGCCGCCGTTAAGTATGTAGTAAAGCGCGATGTATGTAAGGTGCGCGGCAATTATGAATATGAGGTATGTGTACTTTTTATCGCGTTTTCGGTACAGGAGGTAAGCGAAAAGCATTACGTAAATCACAATCGCGGGTTCGTAAAAGCTTACGGCGAAAAATCCCGATACGGCATACAGTACGGCGTATATTTTTTTATCACTTTTGAGATAATTATTCAGCAGCCGCAGTGTAAGCGCGGTAAAGAACAGCACGCACGAGATGCGCAATGACGCAGCGAGCCAGTAGGTCGCCTCCATGTTCATCGGCACGAAGCAAAGCGATATAAGAAAAAGTCCGCTCGGCGCAAAGCCGTTATCCGAAAGAACGTCATATAAAATCACCGCTCCCGCCGCAAGGAGCAGCGTCATAATAAGCTCCACCGCCCACAGGTGATTAAAAAGCGGCGCGGCAAGGAATATGTCCAATATTCCGGCGAGCGGTCTTATCGTGAATTTGGCGTTCGGCAGCGCGAAATCGTTTATCACATCGCCGTACAGGTCACCGTAGAGGAACCAGTCGTCCATTACCGGCTTGTACACAAGTCCCAAAGTAAAGCGCGTCAGCAGAAGCACAGCCGAAACCGTTAAAAATATTGTAAAAATTTTCACATTTCTTTCTTTCATGAATATTTCACCCCATATCGTCATAGTAATAACATTATATATCTATAAATATAATATGTCAACTCTTTAGATATAAGGTTTTTATACTATTGATGTTAAAATATAGGTGAAAATTGATGAAATGAAGGAGTGCCGTTATTATGGAAGTAGGTCAGAGAATAAAGGAGCTTCGCGAAGCGAAGGGGCTTACGGTGAACAGGCTCGCGAATATGGCGGGGATTTCGCAGAGCTATCTGCGCGATGTGGAGCTTGGGAATAAAAATCCGACGGTCGAAACACTCTCGTATTTTTGCGACGCGCTCGGGATTACGCTAAGCGAGTTTTTCGTTGACCGCGAAGCGGTGATAAGCCCGTTTCTGATGTCGGCGCTCACATCGCTCACGGCGGCGCAGCAGCAAAATCTCGCCGATTTTATAAATTCTTTAAAATAGCGGTCAAATTGTCGAAAATCGTAAAATTTATTGACATTGCCCCGCTCACACCGTATAATAAAGAGGATTGAATTTAACAAAAGCGGGGAAAAACAGATGAACACAGAAACAACATACCTTGACGGCGCGAAGTGGATAGGCTCGCCGAAAACGACGTCCAACACCGACTGGGTGGACGCTTACGCGGTGACCGCCGATTTCGAGATAATAAGCTCGCAGTCGGCGCATATTGCCGTAGCCGCGCGCAACAGGGATTTTTATGTGCATATAGAGATAAACGAGAAGTTTGCCGCGGTGTCGGAGGTGTACGACGGCGTTAAAAGTCTGTGCGGCAAATATTACATGAGCGGCGTGCTTGCGGAAAAAAACCGCGTCCGTATCGAGGTGAACAGAACGCTTATCACATTGATTTTAAACGGCAAGACGATTATTAACGGTGAGGACATAATGCCGCACGACCGCCCGAACAAGCCGCGCAAGGCGCATATGATGTGCTTCGGGCTGCCGCAGCGCGAGGGCGAAGTACGCTACAGTTACATAAAGCTTGAAAACACGTATAACGGCGAGGTGTACCGCGAAAGCTCGTTTACCGATGATACGGACGCACTCGCGCAGCTCGGCACGGTAAAGGACGGCTGCCTTGTCGTAAAGGAGGAATTTAATCTTATAAACCCCGTGCCGCCGGTGACGGTGAAGAAGGAGTTTACGCCTCGCGGAAAAGTGAAAAGCGCGTATCTTTACGCCACCGCGCGCGGCTTTTACGACGCTTACATAAACGGTGAGCGTGTGAACGACACGTTCTATAACCCCGGCTTTACCGATTACCGCAAGCGTATTTATTATCAGACGTACGATGTTACGGATATGATTAAGGACGGCGCAAATACCGTCGGCACGACCGTCGCGAAGGGCTATTATTCCGGCTTTGTCGGCTACAGCGGCGCGATGGTGTACGGCAGGCAGAACACGTTTTTGGGCGCGCTCGCGGTCGAGTACGCGGACGGTACGCGCGATGTGATAAAGACCGATGAAACGTGGCTTTTTACCGACCGCGGCGCTGTCATTGACGCTGACTATCAGCAGGGCGAAATGTACGACGCACGGTATGAGCTTGACATGAATGGGGACAGTAAAGTCTGGACGAAATGCGGCGCGTACGAGTACCCGAAGTATGCCGTTCCGACGAACGGCACACTCGAAAACGAGCCGTTTGAGCTTAACGCCGAGCCGTCGCGCGGCGCGGTTTTGGAGAGAACTCTCAAGCCGACGGGTGAGGCGTACGAAAATCCCGAGGGACATTTTGTTCTCGATCTCGGTCAGAACATGGTCGGCACTGTGCGCGTCGTGATGAACGGCAGACGCGGCAGGTGCATAAAGCTGCGCTACGGTGAGATGTGCTACAGTGACGGCAGAATTTACAATGAGAATTACCGCGACGCGGCAAATATCGACATGTACACGATGAAGGGCGGCAGAGAGGAGTTTATGCCGTCGTTCACATCGCACGGCTTTCGTTATATAGAGATAAGCGGCTGCGGTGAGAATCTTACGCGTGAGGATTTCGACGATATGATAGTGAGTGTCGAGGGCGTTGTCATAACGAACACGACCGATGTGACGGGTTCGTTTGAATGTTCAAATCCCGATATAAACAAGCTTTACGAAAATATTTTGTGGGGTCAGCGCGGCAACTCCGTCATGACGTTCACCGACTGTCCGCAGCGCAACGAGCGCATGGGCTGGACGGGCGATATGCAGGTGTTCGCGAAAACCGCCGCGTACAATATGGATATACGGTCGTTTATGAAAAAGTGGCTCACCGACCTGCGCGACAGTCAGCTTATGTACAACCGTAACGGCGCGGTACCCGACACCGCTCCGTTGGGCGGCGACAACCGCCCGTACGGCGGCTGCGACGGCTGGGGTGACGCGGCTGTGATTGTGCCTTGGGAAATGTACAAGGCGTACGGTGACAGTAAATTCCTGTCGGACAATTACGGCATGATGAAAAAATGGGTCGATTATCAGCAGCTACAGGAAAATCAAACGAACTTTATACAGCGCCGTCAGCGGCGCGGCGATCATCTCGCGCCCGACGTTACAACGCCGATAATTCTTTCCGCGACGGCGTACGCGGCAAACAGCGCGAATATTTTATCGCGTGCCGCCGATGTGCTTGGCTATACGGACGACGCGGAAAAGTACCGCGCTCTGTTTGAAAATATAAAGGCGGCGTTCCAGAGAGAATGGGTAAGCGAAGACGGTCAAATTTTATATGTCCCCGAAAGCGGGGACACTAAAAATGACAGAGACCTTGAATTGAATGGGGACACTAAAACCGACGCAGACGGGGACACTAAAATCAACGCAAGTCAGACGGCGTACGCGCTGGCGATTGACTTTGACCTTTTGGACGGCGTGAAGGAAGGTACGCGCGCGGGATTTAAAAAAGCGCTCGATGATTGGGACGGCAAGCTCTCGGTCGGTTTCCTCGGCATATCGCACCTGTTAAACGCGCTCAGGAAAGCCGGTATGACGGACGAGGCGTTCACACTTCTGGAAAGTACGGAGTACCCCGGCTGGCTCTACAGCGTCCGCAACGGCGCGACTACCGTCTGGGAGCGGTGGAACAGCTACATTGCGGAAACGGACACCTTCGGCGATTTTAACATGAACTCGTTTAACCACTACGCGTACGGCGCGGTCGGGGAATGGCTCTATTCCGATATTCTCGGCATAAACACGTCGGAGGAAAAGGGTGAGACGGGGTATAAAAAGCTTATACTGCGCCCGACGCGCGGCGGCTCGCTCACGTACGCGAAGGGCAGCCTTAAAACGCAATACGGCGTTATTAAGTCGGAGTGGAGCGCAGAGGGCGGCAAATTCAGGTACCGCTGCACCGTTCCCGAAAACACGACGGCTGAGCTGTATCTCGATAACAAAAAAATTTCCCTCGATGCGGGAGAATATGAATTTGAAATATAGAAAAACGGGTTCGTGAGAACCCGTTTTTAGCTTTATTTGAGCGCTTTGACCGCTTCGGCGAGGTCTACGCGTCCCGTATAAAGCGCTTTGCCGACTATCACGCCTTCAACGCCGGTGTCCTTTAGTAAGAGTATATCGTCAAGCGAGCCTACGCCGCCGGACGCTATAATGTCGGCGTTTACCGCCGCCGCCATTTCACGCATCGCCGCGACGTTGGGACCCGAGAGCGTGCCGTCAGTCGCAATGTCGGTATACACAATCGTTTTAACGCCGAGCGATACCATTTTTTTTGCGAATTCGACGGCGGTGAAGTCACTCGTCTTTTCCCAGCCCTCAACCGCGACCATGCCGTCTTTCGCGTCAATTCCAATCACGATTTTGTCGCCGTATTTGTCAGCGGCTCTTTTTACAAATTCGCTGTCGCTCACGGCTTTGGTGCCGATTATGACGCGGCTTATGCCGCACGCGAGCTTGGCTTCTATGTCCTCGGTCGTGCGTATACCGCCGCCCGTCTGAACGGGTACGCTGACGCTTTCGCATATTTCGCGTATTTTGGCGGCGTTCACGCCGTGACCCTTCAGCGCGCCGTCGAGGTCTACGACGTGTATGTACTCGCCGCCCTGCGCCTCCCATTTTTTCGCCATTTCGGCGGGACTGTCGCCGTAAACCGTCACGTCGTCGAACCGTCCCTTGTAAAGTCTCACGCACTTGCCGTCTTTAATGTCTATCGCGGGGTATATTCTCATTTTTCTATCCTTCCTTATTATTATACTTGCTCTATTGTATCATAATTTTTTATTTTATGCAACAGCAAGTGCGCTTTTATTATGCTTGCAAAATATTAAATAAGCGAATTTTATGTTGCAATACTAAAAAAGCTGTGATATACTATATTTGCCAAGCAATCTTAAAACAGGATACTGTTCTCTTTTTTATATGGATATTTATACCCTCTTTTTGGTACGCTCTCATTCAAGAATTTGGAAAAAATGCAAATTCCGCGAATGAGAGTATTAGGGAATATATCCTTTTTCACAGATTGTTTGGCGACAATCGGAGTTTGCTTTTTTCGGCGCGGCGGCTTCGGTTGCCGCGTTTTTTAATTTTTGTTCTCACGGAGGTAAGCAAGATGAAGAAAAAGATTTTGGGGATAACATTTATGCTGGCATTATTTTTTTGTCTGCCGGTTGCCGCAGGCGCGGAAATTATTGATAGCGGCGACTGTGGTGCGGATGGCGATAATGTAACATGGACGTTTGATGACAGCGGTACACTGACGATAAGCGGTGAGGGAGATATGGTACAGCTTGACCAGTATTCGTTATCGCCGTGGAATGAATTAGAAGATGATGTCAAAAGAGTTGCGATTGAAGATGGAGTTACCTCCATTTCAGAATATTCATTTCCCGATTTTAACCAAATAACCGACATTTCAATTCCTGCAAGCGTATCGTATATCGGTACGCCGGCATTTTATTGGTGTACAAGCTTAACAAATTTTTACGTAGATGAAGACAATCCGAATTATTGTTCGGCGGATGGCAATTTGTTCAGCAAGGACATGAAGACGCTGATACAATACGCGCTTGGAAAAACAGACACTCATTACGAAATTCCAAACGGTGTGAAATCCATCAGTGCTTACGCTTTCAGTTATGCAAGAAACTTAACAGAGGTTATAATACCGGACAGTGTCAGCGATATCGGTGAGCACGCCTTTCATTATTGTTACAAAATAACAAGCTTAGTACTTCCTCCCAACTTGAAAAAAATAAATATGTTTGCTTTTCATCAATGCGGAGGGTTAAACGAAATCACAATACCGGACGGTGTGACGGAAATTGGCTATTGGGCATTCAACGAATGCTACAACCTTACACAGATAACACTCCCAAAAAGTATACAGGAAATAGGTTCATGGGCATTCGGGAATCTGAAAGATGTATTTTACAAAGGAACAAAAAACGAATGGAATAATATAAATATTTCCAATCGTAATAATTGGGATTTACTTTCCGGAGCCACCATCCACTATAACGCTATAGGTGCCTCACCACCGAAAATTGACAGTATTACCCAAAACGAAAGAAATATTGAAATTCAGCTTGCTGATACGGAATACGACAGCGACTTAATAACCGTATTCAGTGACAGTAACGGTATGGTAGATTTGGAGCGTATAGGCATATCGGCGGGTGACACGCTAAAAACAGCCGCAATACCTGACGGAACGGAAACTGTCAGGGTATTCATATGGGACAGTCTTAACGGAATGCGCCCGCTGTGTGAAGCGGAAAAGGTTGATATTAACTGATTTGCAGTCGAAAATACAAACAGCATATCGCGTTTAATTCACACGATATGCTGTTTCTTTGCTTAAGGTGCTTTTTATCTCACGCCGCCATCGGACGGTTATTTTTCTATTTTATTCCCCGGTCATGGTGCTGAACCTGTTTACAATATCCATAATCCGTTCGCGTTCCATTTTCATGCTGACCTTGTTCACGACGAAGCGGGCGCTCAGGGGTACTACGTCCTCAAGGACTTCAAGACCGTTTTCCTTAAGCGTCTTGCCCGTTTCCACGATGTCAACGATAACGTCGCTAAGTCCAACGAGCGGCGCGAGCTCGACCGAGCCGTTAAGTTTAATAAGTTCTATCGTCTGACCGCAGTCCTCCTGGAAATATTTCGCGGCGATGTGCGGGTACTTTGACGCGACGCGCAGATTGGGCATGGAGTGCAGTTTGCCCTTTAGCTCGACAGGTCCGCATACCGCCATTTTACACTTGCCGAACCCCAAATCAACCATTTCATACAGATTTCTGCTGTCCTCGAGGAGCGTGTCCTTGCCGACGATGCCGATGTCAGCCGCGCCGTACTCGACGTATGTCGCAACGTCGGTGGCTTTGACGAGAATGAATTTCATCTTGTTTTTCTCGTCGGTAAAAATCAGCTTCCGCGTTTTTTCCTTCATTTCGGAGCAGTCCATGCCTATGGAAATGAACATCTCCATGGCAAGCTCCGCCAATCTGCCCTTTGCGAGGGCAACCGTTAAATATCTCACTGTTATATCTCCTTACTTGTTATTACCGACATCAGTCTGTTTACGCCTATTGCCGCGCCGACCGCGCCGCGCGGCGCACCGAACTGTCCCATAAGATTGTCGTACCTGCCGCCCGCGCATATCGGGAACGCCACGCCGTGCGTGTAGCACTTGAAAATGGAGCCGGTGTAGTAATTTATGCTTTCGAGCATACCGAGGTCTATCGAGACGTATTTTTCATATCCCTTTTCGCAGAGGATATTGTAAATCCGCTTTATATTGTCGAGCGCGAGCTTTGAAGCCTCGTTCAGCCCGTCAACGTACGCCTTTTCGAGTACCTCTCCGCCGCCGAACAGGTAGGGGAGGTCAATCATCAGCTGTTTAACTCCGTCCTCGATGTGGAGCTTGTCGGTTATAGCCTTAATGCCGACGCTGTCCTTTGAGTCGATACGCTCACGGAGCCGCTCCGTCTCGTCCTCATCGAGGCACGCCTGTTCCTTAAGACCGTTGAAGAACGCTATCTGACCTATCTCCATCGAAAAATCGTTTATGCCGACCGCCTTTACCGCGTCCATGGCGGCGGCGATGACCTCCGCGTCGGCCTCGGGTGAGTACGAGCCTATAAGCTCAATACCGCTCTGCGTAAACTCACGCTGACGCGCGCCCTGCGTCTGCTCCACGCGGAACACGCTGCCGCAGTACATGTACCGCTGCGGGTACGGCTTGTCCGACATTTTCGTTGAAGCCATGCGCGCTATCGAGGTCGTGAAGTCGGGGCGCAGCACGAGTATACGTCCCTGCTCGTCAAAGAACTTGAACATATTTTCCTGCGAAAGCTGACCGCCCGCGCCGGCGTAGCAGTCGTAATACTCGAACGTCGGCGTCTGTACCTCTCCGTAGCCCTTCGCGGCGAACACGGCTTTGATTTTACCTTCGATACCGTTTTTTACCGCACACTCGTCCGCGAGTATATCGTTTACGCCGTTGGGTGTATGTAATTTCCAGTTAGACATAAAAATAATCCTTTCGTAACTTTATCATGCTAAAGCGCTAAAGCTTATTATACACATGACGACCTTGTTTGTCAAGGGTATTTTAGCATAAATTTTCCGTCCGCGCAACCGTTTCCAAATAAAAAACGGGACTGCCCCGTTAAAACATGCGTTTAACGAAACAGCTCCCGTTTACTTAAAGCTATGTAGACGCCGCTACACTTGTATTCACATTCCGATAAGTCCGAAGCTTATCTGCAGCGCGTCGTTCACGCTGCCCATTACGCTGCCGTCCAGATAGCCTATTTTCTCGCGTAATCTTCTCTTGTCGATGGTTCTTATCTGCTCCAGTAATATAACAGAATCCTTGTTAAGTCCGTATTCCCGTGCTGTAAGCTCTATATGAGTGGGCATTTTAGCCTTGTTGATACGGCTCGTAATCGCCGCGGCGATCACGGTGGGAGAGTATTTGTTGCCGACGTCGTTCTGAATTATGAGCACGGGGCGTACGCCGCCCTGCTCGCTGCCGACAACCGGACTTAAATCGGCATAATAAATGTCTCCTCGTTTCACAATCACTTTAATCACTCCGTCAGTTTTCAAGTTTTTCCTCGGCGGCGGACAGAGCCTCGTTATCAGCCGTTACACATTCCTCGGCAATTTCGATGTTTATATCCGCCATATCCTTATAACCCTTTTCGAGAAGCTTTAAAAGCTCCCGCTTTTCCTTGTTTTTTATCTGTGACAAAGCAACCAAGCCCCCTTAAACCTTTTCACCGCTTGCGTGTAAATGCGGCACATACCGCAGTCACATAAGGTAGTTCAGCACCTTCACCGCCTTTCCGTTTTTCGTGTAAATTCTCGGAATACGCTTGCCGATTACGCACGCTACCTCGTAGTTAATCGTGTCGAGCCATTTCGCAAGGTCGTCGATCGTAACGCCCTTGCGTCCGAATATGATTACCTCGTCACCTCTGTCTGTATTATTTACATTTGTGACGTCAATCATACATTGATCCATGCAAATTCTTCCGATAATCGGCACTTTTACGCCGTTTACAATCATTTTGCCCTCTTTGGCGAGCCGCCTTAAATATCCGTCGGCGTAGCCTATCGGTACGGTGGCGATTTTCGTAACGCCCTTCGTGATATACTCCCTGCCGTAGCTTACGCCTCTGCCCGCCTCGACCTCCTTTACGTGAGTTATCGTCGATTTGAGCGTCATGGCGGGGATAAGATCGAGGCGCGATTTATCCACCTCGTCCGACGGGTACATGCCGTACAGTATAACGCCCGGGCGCACCATGTCGAGGTGCATTTCTGGGTACATCATAATGCCCGCGCTGTTGCAGATGTGCTTTATGGGAATGTTAAGTCCCTTATTTTCAAGCCTGCTGCACACGTCCATGAAGCGGTCAAACTGCAAATGCGTGTAAGACGCGTCATACTCGTCCGACGCGGCGAAGTGCGAAAAAATACCCTCGATCTCTATATACGGAAGGCGCGAGATTTTTATAATCTCGTCGGCTATTTCCTCGTTGTCGTCGCCGGCAAGGTAGCCTATGCGGCTCATGCCGGTGTCGATTTTGATATGGATTTTCGTCACCTTTTCCTTGCGCTCCGCCTCGTACGAAAGAGCCTTCGCGAACTCGTAGGTGAACACGCTGGGGGTGATGTCGAAGTTTATGAGATCCTCGATGCTGTCATTACCGCTCGCGCCGAGAATAAGAATGGGAACGGTCACGCCGCGGCTGCGGAGCTGCTTGCCCTCCTGAAGCACGGCAACCGCGAGTCTGTCAGCACCGTTTTCGAGAAGCGTGCGCGTGACCTCCAAAAATCCGTGTCCGTACGCGTCGGCTTTAACGACCGCCATAATCTGCGACGATGGATTTGTGATTTTTCTTATTTCTCTCATATTGTGGGCGATAGCGTCCAAATCAACCTCAGCCCATGTTCTTTTGTCCATATCAAAAAGCCGTCCTTTCGGTGCTCGTATCTATTTTAGCACAACAGATTTCAATTTTCCACAAGTAATATTTTCAAAGCGTCGGAAATATTTTCCATGACTTTTGTCGCTGTGACGCTTTCAATTCCGTATTTTTCCATTGCAATATCGCCTGCAAAACCGTGAACGTAAACGGCGATCGCTGCGGCTGTCGTTTCGTTTATGCCGCGCGCCGCGAGCGAGGCGGTAATTCCGGCAAGCACATCGCCCGTGCCGCCGGTCGCGAGACCTGAGTTGCCTGTAATATTAATATATTGTTCGCCGTCGGGAGCTGTTACAACGGTGTGGTGACCTTTGAGTATAACGGTCGCGCCATATTCCTCGGCAAATTCGCGCGAAACGGTGAGCCTGTTTTCTTCTATGTAGTCCTTGTCAAGACCCGTGAGACGTGACATTTCGACGGCGTGAGGGGTGAATATGAGAGGACATTGGCAGTCCTTTACCGCGTTCATTTCCTCCGCAGCCGCGTTTATGCCGTCCGCGTCTATTATGACGGGTATGTTTGAATTTTTTAACACCTCGCAAAGCACGATCCGCGCGTCGCGGCTGCGTCCGAGACCGGGACCTATAAGAACCGCGTCGGCTTTTTCCATGTAT
This sequence comes from uncultured Clostridia bacterium, assembly GCA_947626045.1. Taxonomy (GTDB): domain Bacteria; phylum Bacillota; class Clostridia; order UBA1381; family UBA1381; genus Hominilimicola. Next base: position 16,643 of record CANQQS010000037.1, read on the forward strand.
TCGAGTATTTTTTTGACGGCGGTGCTTGATATGTGACCGCCTATGCTGTCAAGGGGAAGCGTCATGACCTCGGTCGTTTTGCTTTCCATAGCCGCGCTTATGCAGTCGGGAAGCGCGAGCGTGACAAGTCCGCTGCCCGATTCGACAGCCGACCGTGACGACAGGTAAGCCGCGCCCGAAAGTCCCTCGCTGCCGGCTATTACGAGCAGCTTGCCGTAATCGCCCTTTTGTGAGTTGTTTTCGCGTTTCGGAAAATTCTTTCTCACAAACTCAGCGTCCGTGACGGTCGCCGCCGCTGCGCTTTCTTCAATTATATAATCTGGAATGGAAATATCCGCGACGACCGTTTCGCCTATGTAATCGGCGGCTGGGAATAGAAGCATACCAATCTTGTACGATGCGAACGTGACGGTCTTATGCGCGTTCACGCATATGCCGCACACCTCGCCGCTGTCGCTGTTAATGCCGCTCGGGACATCGACAGACAGCGTGTACGAGCTGTTTTCGTTTATTTCGTTTATCACATCGTAGCTTATGCCCGTGACGGAGCCGCGTATGCCCGTGCCATAGATCGCGTCAACGATAATGTCGTTCGCGCGGATTATGTATTTTAAGTTGTCAGTATCGGATATGACATCGGTGTTAATGGCGTCGATTTTATTTATAATGTCGAAATTTATTTTTGCGTCGCCGGAGAACTCGCTGCCGCACACAAGAAAAACGGACACGTCCGCGCCAGCGCTGCAGAGGTGGCGCGCTATCGCGAAGCCGTCGCCGCCGTTGTTGCCTTTGCCGCAAAAAATCGCCGTGCGCTTTCCCTTAAGGCAGCCGAAATCCTTTTTGAGCTCGTTCACGCACGCAATCGCTGCGTTTTCCATAAGAACGATACTCGGAACGCCGCCCTTTTCGGTCGCGGCGCGGTCTATATCGCGCATCTCCTGCGCGTAGCACGCTTTCATAAAAATCACCCCGTACGCGGCTTATTCAGCCGCGAAAATTTTTCTCGGATTGTATCTTCTCGCCATTTCAACCATTTTGCTCGTCGGCTGGAACAGCACCCTTACACGCTGGTTATTATCGATATAATCGACAAAATACACGTAGCCTATAGCCGCGTTGCCGATTGCGTCGTATATCTTGTCGGGCTTGATGTTCTTATAGTCCGAATTGTGCATATCGTCGTCAACGGGCGCGCAAATAGTAATATCCTTGAAGTCAAAGCTTACGAACGATTTGCGTCCCTTTTTCGCGAGTACCTTGTCTATGTCGAGCGAGCTGTTTGTGAGAATGTACTCGTACTCTATATTGAGCGTGTTATTGACGAGGTACATGCCGTACCACGCGCCGAGAATAAGCAGCGGCCCTATCGTGAACACCATCTGTCTCATCGCTGGGCTTACAATCATTCCGAAAACCAGCATGAGATAGAGCAGAATAAGCGTTATAAGAGATGCGCCGACGATAAGCGCGACCTTCGCCGCTATCTGTTTGCCCGAGGGCTTGCGTTTTATAAGATATTCCAAATATACATCATCCATCATGGCCTTATACCTCCGTGCCTTTGAGTTTGTCGTAAAGATTTTTAAGCGCTCTGCCTCTGTGGCTCACGCTGTTTTTTTCGTCGTCGCTGCTTTCGGCGAATGTCTTTTTAAGCTCCGCCGAGTAAAACACGGGATCGTAGCCAAAGCCGTTTTCGCCGTGGGGCGTGTGCGTTATGCGTCCCCTGACCTCGCCGTGAGCCGTTATTTCCCTGCCGCCGGCCGATATATACGCGACGCACGTAACAAAGCGCGCGTTTCTGTTTTCGTTATCGCCTATTTCGGAAAGGAGCTTGTTTATTTTGTCGCTGTCGCTCGCACCGTCGCCGGCGTAACGCGCGCTTCTCACGCCCGGCGCGCCGCCGAGACAATCAACGCACAGACCGCTGTCATCCGCAAGCACCGGATAGTCGCTTACCATGCGTACTGCCCTCGCTTTAATGAGCGCGTTCGCCTCGAATGTCTGTCCCGTTTCCTCGACGTCAACACTTATGCCGACTTCCTCCTGCGGTACTATTTCTATGCCGAGCGGGGACAGTATCTCGTTCATTTCATGCAGCTTGCCTTTATTTTTTGTGGCTGCTATTACCTTCATACGCATTTTCTCCCAAATGAATTTTATACATATTTAATTGTACTACATACGGTAAATTTTTGCAAGAGTGAAGTTGCGCTCATCTCTCTGCCCTAAACACGGTCACGCTATGTGACGGGAACGTGTACTCAAACGTGTTTGAGCCGTAATCAATGCTTTCCGTGACCGGCGACACCTTTTTCGGCTCGTCGAAGCCGTTTTCCGCGTCCAAATCGGCGGTAAGCGTCGAAACCTCGCCGCGCACCGCGTCCGTTCCGTCTATCGTAACCTCCGCCGTAACCGCTTCATCCTGCACATTTACGGCTTTTACGTAAATATACTTGTCGTCGCGGCTTGAAGTCGCGTAGATTTCTTCAATCGCGGGCAGCTTGTCCACAGTCGAATTTGTTTTTTTGCCGTCAATATACGTTGTGATGCTGCGTCCGTCAACCTCAAGACAGAGCGAATACTCGCGTCCCGTCTGCAGCGAAAACATTTCGTGCGTCAGGCACGAGCCGCGTCCGTTCACGACGGCGTTTACCTCGCTGTCAAAGTTCGCCCAGCCGCCGATGAACCACTGAATGTAGTTTTCGTCGTCCTTTTTGCCGAAATACAGTTTAAATCCCGCGTTGCCGAACGTCCTCACAAGCTTAAACTCAACCCTATACTTGTCCGATGTTATATCTGTAATCTTTTTAACGCCGCTTCCGATAAAGTCCGCGCCGTCAAATTCCTCGGTTTTGCCGCTTATTAGGTCGGTCACCTTTATATCGTACACTTTTCCGTTTATCTCGTCGGCGGCGAACTCTATACCGCCGCGTATCGCGCTGTCGCCTTTTACCGTCGGCGCGCCAAAACCCGAAAGGCGCGTTTCCGTAAGCTCGCGTCCCGTGTTCGTCATAAACATTTTGCACAGGTAATAGTTCGCGCTGCCGTACACGCGGCTGTTGTCGAACCAAATCATAACCGGCTTCCAGTCCACGTAATCCACGTTCGCGAAAAGCGGTGCGTAGCACACGAGCTTTACTTTGTCCGCGTTGTTTTCAAGACTTGTCATGTACGCCGCCTCGCAAAGCGCGTTGTAGAACGTATTGCCCCATGACGCGTACTCGCCGAGAAACACCTTCGGGCTGTCGGGATAATCGTCGTAGCGATGAATGTTAGCGAGCAGCCATTCGGGCGAGGTGTAGTAATGCTCGTCCACCAAGTCCGAGCCGTTTCTGCGCGCATTTTCCCGGCCGCGCTCAAACTCACCGCCGGCGGGGAACGGACCGGAGTTGTTCACAAGCTTGATTTCGGGGTACTTTTCGCGTACCGCCTTGTGGATAATGTCGTACCGCTCCCAAAAACCCGCGCCGACCTCCTCGTTGCCTATGCCGAGGTATTCGAGGTTAAACGGCTCACTGTGACCGAGCCTTGCGCGGACTGCGCCCCATTTCGTGTCAGCGCCGCCGTTCGCAAACTCTATTAGGTCGAGCGCGTCGTTTACCCACTCGTCCATCTCGTCGAGCGGCGCGGCTTGCTCCATGTGCGGATTGTAGCCCGCCGGCAGCACCGGCAGCGGCTTTGCGCCGATATCCTCGCAGAACAGGAAGTACTCGTAATACCCGATACCGAGCGACTGATTGTATTTCCAGTTGTTGCGCCGCGACGGGCGCTCCGTAATGTCGCCTATCGTGTTCTTCCAGCGGTACATTGAATTTCTGTCGTCGGCGTTAAGCGAGCCGTCATGCACAAGACAGCCGCCCGGAAAACGCATAAACCTCGGCTTAAGCTCCTCCAGCATAACCGCGAGGTCTTTTCTCATGCCGTTTTCGCGTCCCTTGTACGTGTCAAGCGGCATCAGCGACACGAAATCGAGACAGACCTTGCACGGCTCGTCCGCCGTGAGCGCGAGAGCTGCGCTTTTGTCGGTTCTGTTCGATGTGAGCGTGAGCGTGTATTTCGTCCACTTGTCGGAGCTTACCGTGATAAAATCCGAGCAGATTATATTTCCATATGCGTCGTCGATTGACACGTTTAATTTACATTCCTTATCCGACCGCGCATAGCACGAAAACGCGTACCGCTCGCCTTCCGTGACCGCAATACCGCTGTTGTAGCCGAGGTTTTTGATTCCGGCGCGTTCTCCGACCTTCGATATTTCAAGCGTGAGGTAGTGCGGATTTTTCTTTGAGTACGGCTCGCTGTCGGACACCCTCGCCGCGACGGACGCGCCGCCGAGTTCGATTTTTTTCCACGCCGTAAGAGATTGGTACCTCGGATTGTCCGCCGGTGAAAACTCGAACGCGCGGTTACGCACCTTTTCAGCGTACAGTCCGCCGTCAGCCGCGTGGTTCAAATCCTCAAAAAATATTCCGTAAAAGTCGTCCATGGACGCTTTGACATTTTCCGTAACAATAATTTTTTTCATATAATATGCCGCCTTTCCGACGATATTCTATCATAAACAAATACGGTATGCAATATAAATTTCGCTTTTTCAGCCTCTTCCTCCCGTCAGGACTGAGTGAACGCGCGGCGCGGCTTTGCGGAGCAGACTTCCCAGAGCCGAGCCGAGCAGGACAAAGAGCAGCGGCAGTCCGAAGAAAAGAGCCATATGTACAAAATTCGAGTCGGTAAACTCAAGCGCGCGCTGAAATATCATATGCTGCAAAGGCTCGTGACACGCGTAAATAAAGAATGTGCATGACGCAAACGCGTTGAGCGCGCGGCTGTCTGCGATTCGTCCGGACGCCGCGTCGTATATTATAAATACCGATACAAAGCCGAGCGCACCGCACATTTTATACGCGAAAAGCAACGCCCGTGCAGGCGCAGCAGCAGCGCTCATTGCCGTGTACGCGGCACATACCGCGATCCACACGGCGGGTATCGCGATTGTCAGAGCATCCTTTTTAACGGGACTTTCCTTGCCCGGGAAACGTATATGATTCACCGCAAGATACGCGCCGAGTACGAAAAACAATATTCCGTCGCAGTTGGGCAGATAGTGGAATTGGTAATCTATTACCCACGGAACTGCCGCGAGTATTACGGCAAATATTTTCAGTTTTTTCACAAGAAAATACACAATGGGCGACAGTATCGCCAGCTTAAACAAATCCGAAATGTACCAGAACTGGAACGGGAGAGGCTTTGAGAAAAACGCCTCCAGGCCGTTTTCGCGGAGCAGTCCGATTTTTTCGTCGATGACGGGAAATGAGGTTTGGCAGTATTTTACAATAAGCACGCCCGCCGCGCTCCACGCAAGCACCCATATGCAGTACGGCAGCATCAGCGTGATAAGTCTCTTTTTCAGCTTTTTGGCGTAAACAGAACCGTTAAACCGGCTCACACCCGCGAAAAAAAGATACCCCGAAATGAAAAAATACAGCGGATTGGCAAACCTTGTCAGCGCGTTGCAGATGAAAAACTGTATCATCGGGCAGATTTGAAACCCCTCGTATAGCGCGGTCGTCGGTTTCAGCTCAACGTCATGGTAATTGTACGCGTGAATGAACACCACGCATATGATTGTAAAAAAGGAAAGGAGACGTATCTTTTTGCTTAAATAAGGCGGTATGCTCTCCCTTGTGTTTGTCGCTTCATTCATCATACTTACCCCCCGTTCTTTTTGTTTGTAAATCGTATAAATTATATCATCTATGCCTTAATAAATCAATACTTCGCCGCGAAAGTCGCAGTGACGGTTTCTGGGGGAAAAGGAGACGCAACGGAGCGTTTGAACGCTGACTTTATGCAAATAAAAAGTATTGCTAATTTAAATTTATTGTGATATAATATAAGTAGGGTAAGTAAGGTGAACAGAACCAGTAAAAACGGACAATAGAAAAAAAGAGCCTCCTATGGTATAATATAAAAAACCATAGGAGGAATTTTTATGAAAAGAAGCTATAGGCACATGCAGGAATATGAAAAAGAAATTATTGAACTTCGGGAAAAAGGTTTCAGCAGAAAGGAAATATGCGAAAAATTCGGTTTCACAATCAAACAATATGAAAACTTTATCAATCGATACAACGCCAAACAACGCAAGCTTGCTGCCGGTATTATCCCGAAAAAGAAAGGCAGACAGCCAAAGGATTATGTGGCAGGCGAACAAGATACAGTGGCTGAATTAAAACATATTCTTGCGCGCAAGGATGCACAAATTAAAAGATTGGAAATGGAAAATGAATTAATGCGGGATTTTCTCTCGCTCACCGAAAGGAAGTGAGACCATCC
>CANQQS010000038.1 GCA_947626045.1 uncultured Clostridia bacterium
GCTGTCCGAGGAGGACAACGCTCTTTACAGCGACCTTACCGTTGCGGCTCTTACATGGGAGCCTGTAAAGAAGCAGCTCCAGCATGACAATATGATGTACAACGAGGGTCTTATAAGCTCCGAGTGGTACCTCGACAAGGACGGCTCGAAGGCAAGAGAGGCATTCGTATCGGGCAGAGCCGGCACATACTCCGATTATCTCTCGAAGAACCCCGACGTAATCGGAACTCTTAAGCAGAACGTTCCCGACGCTGAGGTAACAATTCTCACGACATATGATGATCCCGATTTCGGTCATCCCACGCCGGGCAGACACGACAACCCGTTCGGTATGGTTTCGGGTATCAACGCGAACTGCTCGCACCCCGAGGCTATAATGATGTACTTCGAGTGGCTCAACGATAACCTGTTCGTAATGCAGAACGGTATCGAGGGCGTAACGTACACGATGGACGGCGATGTTCCCGTTCTTATAGACGGCTACGGCGGCGAGGAAAGACTCAACTACAACGGCAACAAGGATATGTGGTGCCTTGTAATAGAGGGCAAGGATCTCGGAAGCGACGAGCTTAACGTAAAGGCTCAGGAAAAGATGTACGCTCCCGAAGGCTATGAGTATCTTATCCGCAAGTCGTATGAGAACTTCCAGAAGGGTAAGGATTACCTCTACACCGACTATATCTTCTCAAAGCCGGTATCGTCGCTCTCGACGCTCGCGGGTACGCTTCTCGACAACTGGCTCACGCATAAGGTTGAGCTTACAAACTGCAAGCCCGAGGAATTTGAAGCTAAGTATGAAGCGGCTTGTCAGGATTACCTTGCGGCAGGTTACCAGCAGGTACTTGACGAAAAGAAGCAGCTTTACGAAGAGGAAAAGAAATAATCTCGGCATTGTTTATTCAGCCGCCGCCCAATCAGCGGCGGCTGTTCTTTTTCGGGCGAACTCAGTTCGCCCCTACGTTACGGGACGTCGGGGGCGCCGTCCCCTACGTATGCCTCCCCTTGAGGGGAGGTGTCATTGCGAAGCAATGACGGAGAGGTGGCAATAAAAACCCTAAAAGACCACCTCTTAGACGGCTCCGCCGCCAGCTCCCCTCAAGGGGAGCCTTCCGTAGGGGCTGGCGCCCTCGACAGCCCGTCCACGATAACCCTATGTCAATGGGATTTCGTAGGGGCGAACTCGGTTCGCCCCTACTTCGTTAATCTAAATTTACCAACAACGAATTTAAAGGAGAAACCATGCAAAAACCGGAACTGCTTGCCCCGGGGGGCAGTCTTGAAAAGCTGAAAACCGCAATCGACTACGGTGCGGACGCGGTATATATAGGCGGCGAAGCGTTTTCTTTGCGCGCCGCGGCGGAAAACTTTTCCCCGTCCGACATGGCTGAGGGCATAAAATACGCCCATGACCGCGGCAAAAAGGTGTACCTCACCGCCAACATAATACCGCACAACGAGGACATAGCTCAATTTGAGTCGTTTGTAAACGAAATACGCCCGATGGGCTTTGACGCGGTGCTTATCGCCGACCTCGGGCTGTTCGGCATGATGCGCTCGCTCGCGCCCGAAATACCGATACACGTAAGCACGCAGGCAAACAACGTAAATTACAAGTCCGCGCAGATGTGGCACGAAATGGGCGCGAAACGCGTTGTGCTGGCGCGTGAAATGTCGCTTGCGGAAATTGCCGAAATACGAAAAAATACGCCCGACACGCTTGAAATCGAAGCGTTTGTCCACGGCGCGATGTGCATATCGTATTCGGGCAGGTGCCTTTTGTCGAACTACATGACGGGACGCGACTCGAACCTCGGCGCGTGCGCGCACCCGTGCAGGTGGAATTACAAGCTCGTCGAGGAAACGCGCCCGGGCGAATACATGGACGTGTTTGAAAATGAGCGCGGCACGTTTATCTTCAATTCAAAAGATTTGTGCATGATACGCCACATACCCGAGCTAATTGCGAGCGGCATAACGAGCTTTAAAATTGAGGGACGCGTAAAAACTCCGTACTACGTCGCGACTGTCATCGGCGCGTACAGGCGCGAAATCGACCGTTACCTTGCCGACTCCGAAAACTATGTTTTCAATGAAGCGGAATACGACGAGCTTTGCAAGGTGAGCCACCGACCGTACACAACCGGCTTCTACTTCGGCAAGCCCGACGCGGAAGCGCAGGTGTACACGTCAAGCTCGTATATACGCGACTACGACCTTATCGGAATCGTACAGTCGTACGACGAGGAAACGGGCGTTGCCGAAATTTCGCAGCGCAACCGCTTTTTTAAGGGTGACGAGGCAGAAATTATCCGACCGATGCAGCCGTTTTTCACGCAGACAATCGAAAGTATGACCGACGCGGACGGAAACGAAATAGAAGTAGCGAACCACGCGGAACAAACCGTTAAAATAAAAATGACCGAACCCGTTACCGTGGGTTCGATGCTGAGAAAGAAACGAATTTAAGAGTGAAAGACCCCCTCATAGAGGGGGTCATACGATATGAGCCGCTTTTTGTGAGGCTCCCCTTGAGGGGAGCTGTCGCCGAAGGCGACTGAGAGGTGGCTTTTTAAAATCCGTTGCCACCTCCCCTAGTAGGGGAGGCTTACGATGTGTGCCGCTCTCCGTATGGCTCCCCTATTAGGGGAGCTGTCACACGTAGTGTGACTGAGGGGTTTTTACGAGCAACTTTTTACATTTTCACCGACACAGTCACGCCGTCGCCGAGGGGTAGGATGGACGTGTGAAGCTCCTTATTTGCCATAAGCGCGTCGATATACGCGCGGAGCCGTTTCACAATCGTGATTTTTCTTCTCGCGACATGGTTATCATCGGCGGTCATGCCCTTGTACAGAATATTGTCCGAGATAAGCACGCCGCCCTTTTTCAAAAGCCTCACGCACTCGTCGAGCATATTCACGTAATGCGCCTTCGGGCCGTCAAGGAATATCATATCAAACGAGCTTTCATCGTCGATATACGCGAGATAATCCTTCGCGTCGGCTTCGATTACGGCTATTTTGTCCGCGAAACCCGCGCTTTTAATATTTTCACGCGCGATACGAACCATATTTTCATCGTATTCGAGCGTCGTTATACGGCAGCTTTTCGGCGTGTTTTTCGCCATAAGCAGCGCGCTGTACCCTATCGCCGCGCCGACCTCGAGTATTTTTTTCGGCTTTTTTATCCTGCACATGACCGTCAGAAACCGCGCGGACTCCGGCTCGATTATCGGCACGTCGTTTTTTGCGGCGTAATCCTCAAGTCTATGCATAAACACGTCGTCATGCGTCATGTGCGACCGCAGATAATCCGTTATATACTGCGGCACGATAGCGTTCAAATCATATTCGGTTGACATATATTCACCCTTATCACTGTTTAAGACTGTCCTGGTTCTCAATCGCGCTGCCGTCTACAGACACAGCCGGATCTGTGCCGTTCATCGCCGCGAGATGTTCCTCGTACGTCGATGAGAACACGTGCGAGCCGTCCTTGCCGACAACGAAATAGTAAGCGTCCGTAGCCTCCGGGTAAAGCGCGGCTCGTATGCTGTCGATACCGGGGTTACAGATAGGACCTATCGGGAAATCGGGATAGATGTACGTGTTGTACGGCGAGTCAATCTTCGTGTCCGCGATTGACAGCACCGGCTTTCTCTCGTGAAGTATGTACTGAACCGTCGCGCATGACTGGAATTTCATACCTGAGTTTCTTCTATTATAAAATACACCCGCGACCTTCGGCATTTCCGACACGCCGCCCGCTTCGCGCTCAACGATCGACGCCATCGTCACAATCTGATCGACCGTCATACCGAGACTCTGCGCGCGCGCCTTGTACTCGTCGGTGAACTGACTGTCGAACGCGGCGAGCATTAAATCAATAATGTAATGCGCGTCCGCGCCCTCGGGTATCTCGTACGTTGCGGGGAACAGATACCCCTCCATAACGCCGTCGCGCTGCGGCAGACCCTGTAAGAAGTCGTAGTCGTAATCTTCGGGATTAAGAGCGGCGTAAAAGTCCTGCCAGCCCACAATGCCCGCCTCGTCGAGCTTCTGCGCTATCTGCTTGATCTCGTAGCCCTCGGGAATTGTCACCTTCGTAACATCGCGGTCGTCGGTAATGAGCAGGTCGAGTATTTGCGAATAGCTCATACCGTCCTCAATCGTAGCCGAACCGGGCTGGAACTTACCGTCGTAACCGCCGAGCTTCGCCTGCAGACGGAACACGAGCGGATATTTTATAACGCCCTCCTCCTTAAGCATATCCGCGACGGACGCGCTGCCCGCGCCCTCCGCCACATTTATCTTTACCGAGCCGTTCGGAACGGAAACGCCGCCGCTGTCTTTCATGACTATTCCCGCGCCGATAAGACATGCCGCAACGAGAATCACCGCGATTATAACGGGTATCTTCCACTTTCCGCGGCGCGGCTCATGCACCTTTACTGACATCATTATGCCCCCTTGCATTAATTATGTTACCTTATTGTACAACAAATTCTCATTTTCGTCAAGTTTTGCGCCGTTTTGCACCGTAAGTCGGCGGCGAGCCGAAAAATTTTAAAAATATATCCGAAAAAATACAAATTTATACTTTTCTTTTTGTTAAATGTGTGGTATAATGATTATATCTATTTATGGCACGGACATAAAATTATAAAAAGGAGAGAATGAGATGAACAAAAACATTAAAAAACTGCTCTGCGCGGCAGTGTCGCTCGCAATGGCGGCGGGAACGATAGTACTCCCGATAACCGCGGCGAATGCTGAAATAACTCCCATTTTTGACGGCGATACGGTTGAAAAAGAATGGAAGTTCGACTTCGGCGCTGAGGGAGCGACGCCCGAGGAAGGATTTACACTTGTAACGCCCGACATGAGCTTTGTTGATAACAAAGTCGGCGACGATCAGTACGGATTCTTAGGCATAGGCGAAGAGGACTACAAGCTCACAAACCGTTACGACGGCTGGACTACGCAGAAGGGTCAGAAAATCGAGCTTAAAGCCGGCGGCGGCACAGGCGCAAGCGATGCTATAGGCGTTGTCGGCGCGGGCGGCACAGGCGAAAACGTAGGCAAGGATATTTACGGCAATCAGGCTGATATATACTATCCGACACGTTTTGCCCTGAAGGTTGAGGATGAAACATACTACAGAGTAAGAGCGACGGTTACGACGCTCGACCCTGAAAAGGCCGCTACCGTTTCGCTTTACACAGAGAGAAAGCACCCGATTTATACCGAAAAAACAATCGAAGCGGGACAGACTTATACGGAAACCTTCTCTGTAAGAGTAACTCCGATTTACTATGAAAAGTCAACTCCGACAGGAGCAATCAAGGACGAAATGCTGACGGTAGGCGTACTCGGAGAAAACTCCGCGCTTGTATCTGTTGAAATTCAGAAGGTCGGTTCATTCCCGACTGTCTGGGTGCTCGGTGACTCTACGGTTACGGACGGAAATACGACGCTGCCGTTCTTCCCGCTCCAGAACTACACCGGTGTCGGCACGGGTCTTACAAAGTATCTGCGCCGTGACTACACTGTGGTAAATGAAGGTGAAGGCGGTCTTAACGCATATGACTCAAATCACTTTAATATGGTTACGTCACGTATAAAAGCAGGCGATTATATGTACGTAGAATACGGTCACAACCATAAGGACGACGGACCGACCGGATATTTGTCATGTCTTGACAAGTATTATAACATATGTCACGAAAAGGGCGCGAAGCTTATAATCGTAAGCCCGGTACAAAGTGATAACTCATGGAATACAACCACAAAGAGATGGGACGACCGTTTCGGCGGCGAAACCAATTTTGCCGGAGTAGGCAAAAAATACGTTGCGGATAAGGTTGCCGCAGGCGCTACGGATATAGCATTTGCCGACCTTACAAAGACGAGCGTTGAATTTGTCAATAAGGTAACGGTAGACGGCGGCGAGGTTAAAGAGGCTGCACAATTCTATTATCAGACAAATAAAGGCGGCGGCACTGACCCGTCCCATCCGAACGACGCTGGCGCGGAAAACTTTGCTTACTGCTTCTTTGAAGCAGCAAAAGAGAACGACGATGCAACGCAGAAAGCAGTATTGGCTGATTTATTGGCGAATATGACAGAAGAGGAACCCAATCTTGTTTCAGACGAGATAGTTGCGGGAGGACTCGGCGGCAGCGCATGGCCAAACTATGTTGTACCTACAGACGAGAAATACCCGGTTGTTATCAATGATGTTTCATTCAACGAGGACGGCACAGTAAAGCAGGTAGACGTAACCACTCGCGACGCAACAACGCCGTTTACCACATACGGAATTATCGTTATCACCGTATATAAAGAGGACGGCACGGAAAAGGGTAAGTTTTACGCTGTAGACCAGGTTGACCACTCCACCGGAAAAGGTCCGCAGAAAATTACATCCTTTAGGGGCGAACCGACAGACCTTGTGCTTGCGGAAGGCGATACATATGAAGCGGTAGTTCTCGAAGCCGATGACAGCAATGGAGGCTTGAAGGTCGTTGAAAACGGCACTGTTTACTCCGCAGTTTACAAGCCTACGGATATAGCGGAGCAGCTTATCTTGAACGAAGACGAAGACGGCAATGAAGACTTTGACTATTTCGGAGTTGAATACGACGGAACGGCAAGCCTTAGCGGTAACAACAGCTGGAGACAGATAGGCAGCGCTACAATTACAAGTCTTCTGAAAGATCAGAGCGGAGTGAAATATGTCGAGCTTACATCAACGGGCAAAAAGCCGGATGGCGGCAGCGGTTCATTCTACTATGACAAATCGCTTGCGCATGAAATAGGAACAACCGGCAGATACCTTATATCAGCGGATATGCAGTTTGTTTCGGGCGGAGGCATGACATTTAATCTTACAAACGGTCACGATTCCAAAAATCTCGGCGGTGTGGAAAGTCTGCACCTGTTTGACGTATCGGCAAACGGCGATATAACAAGCGGCGATGTAAAAGCGGGTACAATATCCGCAGTGTCATTCACCAATGTTCAGGCAATTCTCGATATGGATCTGGGAACGCTTGAAATCACTGTAGCAGGAAACGACCCCGTAACAGTTCAGCTTGACAATTATAAGACTTCTTCAACAGCTGTAACGCCGTCAAAGCTTAATCAGTTCATGTTCGGCGCAACGAAGGAGGCAGCGTTTGATGTAAAGGTTTCAAGCCTTACCGTGGCTACGCTTAAGCCTAAGGCGCTTCCTCAGTGTACTCTTACCGTTGCGTCAAATAATGATGAATGGGGAACAGCGGAAATTAAGCAGGAAGAGGAAGCAGCGGAAGCTGTAAAAACATCGACAGCTGATATTAACACAATTACAACGGTAACCGCAACGCCGAAGCAGGGATATGTATTCCTCAACTGGACAGACGGCGGCACGGTTGTTTCATCGGATGCGGAATATACATTCAGACTCAGAAAAACATATACTCTTACCGCAAACTTCGTTGCGGAACCCGGCGTTGCCGATGTAGCATCGTATGACCTCACAGCCGACAAGACGCGTATGAAGGCAGAGGCGGGTACTGTAAACATAAACATTGCAAATGCGGCGGACGCTAACAACACACCGATTTCGAAGGTTACAAATGCCGATGCCGAATGGTCATGTGACGACAACGCGATAACGGTTGCAAACGGCGTTGTTACCATTCCCGAGGGCTATACATCCGATGTCCCTAAAAAGACAGTAACCGTAACGGCTAAGCTGAATAATGTTACAAAAACTATACCTTTGATTCTTTACTCGGCTAAGTATTACGAGGATTTCTCGACGGTTGAAAATGTTGCCGACTGGATTACGGATACTTCGACAAATTCGCTTAGCGCTGTTATCGACACCGCGACTGACAATACATTCCCGGGCATGACGGCGCTCGGAAACGGAAAGGCGATCGTTCTCGGAAACAACTCAAACGGTGATGGTAAAAAGCTCGAATATACCAGAGACATGGAGCTTTCATCTTATTCTGTACTGACGTTCGGTTTTGAAATCGAGCCAAATCAGATAAGATCGGATAGCAAAACCGCCGCTGCGACATTACAGTTTGTTGACAGTGAGGGTACTCCGGTATTTACAATATCAGTAAACACATCGAACGCCGGTGGTGGAAATTCAAGCTTTAACGGCACGGCTGTGAATGGATTTACATTCGGAACAACCGTTGCGGTTGACACTGAGCTTGACTTCACGACGAAAAAGATGAAATACACTCTCACAGACGGCTCCGGTAAGCAGCTTGCAGCGGGCGAAGCTGATTTAACAGCGGCGAATTTAGACAGAATGTACTTCTCCGGTGATTGGAATTACGGAAAATTCGCTATTGATAACATATATGCGGACGATAAAATAGTACCTCCCGCCCCGACCGAATCTCCGACCCCGGCTCCGACAGATAAACCCGACGTAACTCCGGCTCCGACAGATAAACCCGACGCAACTCCGACTCCGGGCGGCAGCACAACAGAGGTTCCAAATATTAAAGTTACGGAACAGGCTGCCATAAAAATCGTTGATGATAAGCAGGTTGTAGCCGTAAAGGTTAAGAACGAGGACGATAAGGCTTCCCCGATAGCTCTTATGATTGCAAGCTACGATGATAACGGCAACTTTACCGGTCTTGTAATGTCAAGCACGCAAAGCATTGACGCAAACGGCGAAATCGAGCTTACCGCTCCCGTACCCGCAGAGGGCGATTATAAGGCGATGCTATGGAACGGCATAAGCGGATTGTATCCGATTATGGACGTTGTTGATAAAAAACAATTGGAAGTTCAATAATTCTTTAAATTAAAAAAAGACCCCCACGGGGGTCTTTTTTTGTGCGTTTCCGCACCGCACCAAACGTGCAGCAAACGGGCGACCGTAAAGGTCGCCCCTACACCCATTATTTATAAACAGCGCCGTAGGGGCGGTCATTGGTCGCCCGCTCCGTCATTGCTGTGCAAGGGCTGTCGAGGGCGCCAGCCCCTACGGCTTACAATTTTAAAATTACGGGCGTAGGGGACGGCGCCTCGACGTCCCGCCCTTATTATAATCGCGATTATTGAATTAATAAAATCCATAAAAAAATAGCCGCCCCAAACGTCACAGGTGACGGCTATTTTACCGTAACTTAGGACAAACCGCCTTTAAAGCGGAATCCGTTCTGTATGATTATTGTACCACACCCCGAGGCATATGTCAAGTAGATGACGCAAACACCGCAGCAAAGGGTGTGGTTTTTTATTGCCCGTAGGGGCGACCCTTGCGGTCGCCCGTTCCCGTAGGGGCGGTCATTGGCCGCCCTTATGTGAGCCTCCCCTAATAGGGGAGGTGGCGGCGGAGCCGACGGAGGGGTTTGGATATACACTGCGAATAAACCCCTCAGTCACACTGCGTGTGACAGCTCCCCTAACAGGGGAGCCATACGGCGCCCCGACGTCCCGCATGTGAGGCCCCCTTGTCAAAGGGGGCTGTCGGCGTAGCCGACTGAGAGGTGGTCTTTTGATAATTCGTTGCCACCTCTCCGTCATCGCTTCGCGACGCCACCTCTCCTCAAGGAGAGGCTCACGGTGAACGCCGCAGCAAGGAGAGGCAAAGGGCGCCTCGACGTCCCGCCCGCACCCACCATACACAAAATGCACAAAAACGGGTGAATAATTTTGTGCAAATTTAATCTGCCGCAATATTGAAACATTGCGGAAATTGTGTTACAATGTTAATATGTAGGCGGGTGTAGTATGCCCAAAATGCCGGAATGAGCAATGCCTCGCCCGCAAATACAAAAAAATAACTATTATTAAGGAAAGGGAGAGATTAAATGAAAAGCAAAAAACTAATTTCTTTTCTATGCGCAGCGGCAATGACCGTGTCCACGTTTGCTGGACTGGCTGTTACTGCAAGCGCGGCTGAAACTGTTCTCTGGTCGGACACGTTTGACGGCTATCCGAATGAAGTAAAGAGTGGCGAAGGCGGCGGTGGTCTTCCTACGCTCTATCCGGATGTGCTTGTTGACGGTACTACTGTAGCCGGAAACAAATATCAGTTTATTGACGGAGTAACTCTTTATACTACCGGAAGAGGCGACGACTCATCATATTGGGTTTCGACCGAAGATGCTAACGGTGGAAGAGCTATAACGACATCAACATCGCGTTTTGCTCGTCAGGGCGCCGGTGCATCATTTAATTTTGTAGATGATGACGGTAAGGACAAACCATTTGAAGCTACGAGCGGAGACTTGGTTTTGGCGTTTAAATTAAAGCTGTCTGACGCAGGCGAATCGGGATATGATCACGCATTTGCATTAAACGACGACACAAACAATGTAGTAAAACTTGGCGATGCTCTTACTCTTGACAAATGGTCAGATGTTAAAATAGTAATTAATTCGACAGGTGCTACGACATACGTAGACGGTGCTGTTGCCGGCACAACGCTGTCCAACGTTAAAAACCTTTCATCAATCAACTTTGATTCGTTTATAAACGGCGCAGTTGCAAACGATGCCGTAAAGACGACTTCATGTCCGGCGGGCTATCCCACATGGAACATTGATGATATGGTAGTTTACACAAGCGATAATGGCGCTGAATCAACGCCTCCCGCTGCTGTAACACATCCTAAAAAGGGTGTTGAGTTTGAAGTAGTACCGCAGGGCACTCTCAGCGAGACAATCGAGAAGATGCCTGTAAACGAAATTGCTAAGAACGATTTCAATACACGCGGCACAACAGATTCAAACGGCAGATACATATTCACCGGCGGAAGTGACACGGGTGTATTTAGCGAGCTTGATATTGTAGATCTTTACTGCAAAGCCGGCGGCGACGCGAGAGGCGAGAGTAACTGGAAGCCTGTCGGCAATACCAATACAGACCCGACACTTGGAACAGATACATTCTTACAGGCTAACATGGGTACGGGCTCATCCGCAGGCAACGGTCCTCAGATGGTATTCAAGGGCTACGGCACTGTAAACGAAGAGACAGGTCTTCCCGAGCTTGCTGAGCGCGAGGGCGTTTCGGTATCGTTTGCCGCAAGACTTACAAAGGGCGAAACGGCGCCTGCAGAGATGATATTCTCGGGCAGCCTTGACGTAAGCAGCAGCACATATAACCTGATTTATCCGCAGGCTATGATTACAACGGACAAGGAAGCTGAATCTTCCGTATATGTTGTTGACCATGCGTTAAGCAAGGACAATGTTGTTCAGGTCGACAGCGGCGAGTGGTTCCTTGTAACAATGGATACATATCGTGCTGAGGGCAAGACAGCTACGGCTACGATCAAAGTTACAACATATCCGAAGGACGGAGATCCCGTTGTAACAGATCTTTATAGCGGAGATGTTAAGAACTTAACAGGCAACGGTATCAACTCACTTATGAGCATTTCGTTCAGAGCGGGTAACTCGGATACATGGGGCGTTTCGAACTCAAAAGTTGAATTCGATAACATGGTAATCGGTTCAACATCTGCCGAGGAAAAGCCGACAGAGGCACCGGCACCGACGGCTGCACCTGTAAAGATACACGATGTAACTATTGCACAGAGCGGACAGGACGTAACCGTTACGGACAATGACGGCGAAGAAGACGCGTATGACGCGGTTCTTATCCACGCCGGCTACGACAACGGCACGCTCAGAGCTGTAAAGGCATATGACATTAAGGTAACAGACGGCAAAGCTACACAGGCTGTACCGGCTGCTGATAAGATTTACAAGGGCGACAAGCTCATGGTATGGGATAGCCTTAAGGGCATGGTTCCTTACGGTGTATATGAAGTAACGGACGGCGAAGAAGCTCCGACACCGTCGCCGAAGCCGACAGAGGCTCCGACACCGACACCGGGCGCAGAAGCAACTCCGACACCGGGCGCAGCTACACCGACACCCGGCGCAGAAGCAACACCGACACCGGGCGCGGCTACTCCGACACCGGGCGCAGCTACACCGACACCCGGCGCAGAAGCAACTCCGACACCCGGCGCAGCTACACCGGTACCGAAGCCTGACAAGATCACAAAGGCAGGCGAAGCAACAGCTACACTGGCTTACACAGCTCACTCACAGTGGGGTTCAAATGCTGCCGGAAATTCTGTAAACAATGATACAGAGTATTTCAATAACGATACGGCTGACGCATGGGCAGGCGCTGCATATATGCAGTTCTATGTACCCGAGCTTGACACCGGATTGACAATTACAAAGGCTGAGCTTTCCTTCACTGTTACTCAGGGCGGAAACAGCGGCAGAACATCAAAGCTTTATATTGCAAATGACGATATAGACCTTACAGCGGATCTTAAATCAAGCGGTGACGACTTGTTCAAGAGCGCAAGAACCGAAGTAAGCGACGTTGTAACCGATGCAGGCGGCAACGCTGTAAAAGACTTCGCGCTTGATGTTACATCTGCAATAAAGGCAAACAGCACAGCTACATTCATTCTTACAGGCAACGCCGGCGGCGCTACTATTATGGGTAAGCCCAACGCAAAGGCTCCTGTACTTAAGCTGACCGTAGCTGACCAGTCATCTATGTCGACGATTACAATCGAATATAAGACTGCGGACGGCAAGGCTCTTACACCGAACGATGCCAGACCGACTTCTGTAACGGCTGAGAAGAATAAGGATTTCACTGCTACAGACGCAATGAAGGCTCCTATCGTTGTAGATGGAGTTAAGTATGTTCTTGATACTCCCGAAGCTAATTTGACCATAAAGCCGACAGAGGCTACTGCTACACTTACTCTTACATTCAAAGAAGCTGATAAGGCTGCTGTAACGGTTAAGACAAAGGCAGGTACACAGGAAGATACTATTTATACGGGTAACGTATATGTAGGCGATTCTGTAAATGTATTCTATCCGAAGTATATAAAAGTAGATGATAAGCTCTATACAAAGGCTTCTACAGGCGGTAACAACCCGGGTTACTGGGGCGTAACTGTTACTCCCGCGACTGCTGAAGCGGTTACACAGACAGTAGAGTATACGGAAGTTGCAGATACAAAGGCGGTATTCTTTGCTGAAGGTGAAGATGAATTTGGTGACGCTAATGTAAGCAACCAGAATCTGCGCTGCTCAAACGGTAAAGCAGGTCTGCCTCCCGAGGGTACCGGCAAGACTATAGCTAAGCTTCCCGCAGGCACATACAGCATTGAAGTAGGTGTATGGGGCGGCGGAAAGACTGACGCAGCTCAGTCGACATTCACAGTAAGCGCAGGCACAGCACTTAGCCGTGACATCACAACGACAGGCTCACGTATTGAAGATAAAAATGATGATAAGACATTTACTCTTACCGATGCAACAACAGACCTTGTTGTAACAACAAAGACAAAGGGTACATCGTCAGCAGGTGTTGACTATGTACTTATCACAGGTACAACAACAGGTACGGTAACACCGGCTATCACAGGTACAGTTACATTTGATCCGGCTGCTCCGAAGGCAGGCGACAAGGTAACGGCTACTGTTGATGGTCTTAACGACGGCGTAACAGCTACATATGAGTGGTATCTTGGCACGGAGAAGCAGGCTTCAACAACAAACGAGTTTACAATTCCCGCAGACACAGCTGCAGGCACAAAGGTAAAGGTTGTTGTAACGGCTGAGGGTACATTCGGCGAACTCTCGAAAGAAGTTGAAGTTGCTGCTGAGCCCGAAGAGACTCCGGCTCCGACAGAGTCACCGGCTCCCGTAGCTCCGAAAGCGGCTGCAGCTGCAACTGACGCGAATATTGAAGACTACACATTTGCGGAAGCAGAGGGAACTGTTACCCTTACGGGTAAAGTTTCCAAGTCAGCTAACGGCGCAAAGACAGAAGGTTACTGGATTGGCTTCGTTGTAAATGCTGATCCGGGCAACAAGATTACAAAGGTTTACTTCGGTGCAGAAGCAGCTCCGACTGCGGCTGACGATACCAAGTGGATAACTATTGCGGACGCAAACAAGAGTGACTCCGGCGATACTGAAAACAAGGTTGGCTTCTATGCAAACCTCGCTGACGCTAACCCCAAGAAAAATGCGGCTGTAGTTTGCGAGGACGGCAAGATCTACAAGTGGACAATGGATCTCTCGGGCGCTTCAATAAAGGCTGCTGAGTCAACAGCGACACTTGGTGAAGTTGCCGAAAGCGTAGCATTTGTCGGCGGCAAGAAGGCAACTGATTTCGGTACATTTGATTACACCGATACGAAGATTACCGGTGAAGCAAGTTATGTAAAGGGTTATACCGATTTCAGCAGTGAAGCGAAGGAGCAGGAAGGTAACTATGTTCCTGTACGCGTAAGCATTCCGGAAAGCTTTACAGGCGATGTATCAAAGGCGACGGTTAAGTATTCGATTAACCGTACATCGCCGACACAAGCTGCTGAAAAGACATACAGCGAATTCACCACTGACGATAAGAATCTTGACATATTATTCTTCATGGGTGAAAACGGTGATACAATCACAATTAAGATAGACCTTGACGGTGACGGCGAGGAATATAGCGAAAAGGTATACACAATCGATCTTAAAGATCTTGATAAAATAGTTAAGCCTGAAGCTAATGAGGATCAGGACACTACGGCTGACCTTAGTTCAGCAGAAGGTGTAATCGGCGGCAGCGTACTCCCCACGGGTACAACGGCAAGCAAGCTCGGCACTGTAACGCTTAATGATGGTACACCTACTACAGATGCAACAAATGGCGATTACATCTTATACACTGCCAACGGCGATTCGAGCAAGATTACAAAAGGCGAAATTTCAGGTAACTATGCGGCTGTAACTCTTAGTGCTCCTTCACAGTCGGCTACAAAGGTAGCTGTTCTTGCGGCTAAAGACGTAGAGGCGGCTAAAACTGCTAAGCCCGCAAATGATCAAGCTCTTGAAACTGTTCCTGCAGACGGTAAAATAACGGCTGTTATGGAAATCGACAAGACAGAGGGCGATAGCAAGATTACAGCTCAAAAGGTAATATTCTATAAGAGCAAGCCTGCTGCCGGTACGGCATCTCTTGCAGATGTCAGTGAGGCTTATCAGCAGGTTGGCGACGCAATTATTATCGACTTCTCAAATGTTGAGACCAAAGCAGGTGAGGTAACAGAGGTTAAGACAATGACAGACCTCGTTCCGGCAACTCATGACCTTGGCTCGTACGGCGGTGTTATGAACACACTCGGCGTTTATGAGAGCGACAAGACAGGCGCTAACACAGAAATGAAGATCACAGGTGTTGCGTTCAAGAAGGAAGGCAAGTACAAGACAGCTATCCGTTTGACTGACAGCACAGCGCAAAACAAGGCTACAGTATCATACGTCAAGAAAACAGATGATACGGCACCGTTAGATAATGAATATCAGGAATATGCAAATGCAGCAACTAATTTTGCGGGTCATAACAGCACATGCGATATCGTTATCAACTTGCAGAAGGACGGTCAAAAGGCTAAGTACTTCTACCTCAAGGTTGACCTTGACGGCGAAGAAACAGCTTATGAGCCTGCTGTATTGAAGATCGATCTGAGCGGTATTACATTGCTCGACGAAATGCCTGCGAACAATATCTCGGCAGGAACTATCGGCGATGAGAACGGTACTTTGAGCATAGCAGCGACCTCGGACGGTAAGGACGAAACCGTTACAGGTGACTACACGCTGACCGCAACAAATCTTAAGAAGCATGCGAACGGCGCAGGTACACAGGGCTACTGGGTAGGCGTTAAGGTTAAGCTGCCCGCTAATATTACAGAAGATATTGCAAAGAAGATTAAATTCTGGTTTGCAGATAGTAAACCCACTGACGGCTGGATTGCTGCGGCAGGTGAGGACAACGTTGTCGGAAAGTATCAAATCTATAAGGAAGGCAGCGGTACGTACGTAGCGTACTATTGGAACCTCGGCGATACAAAGCCGAAGACGGTTACAAAGTACTTGGCGTACCAGACCGGTGAGACCTATAAGATTACCGTAGATGCAACATATGCGGCTGATCCGACAACATTTGTAACAGGCGATGCTGTTCCGACAGCAGGTCAGGTTAAGGTTGCTCTTGCAGACCCGTCGGGTCAAACAGGTCCGGAAGGTGCGTCATATCCGGTATCTGAGTTGGGTACATTTACTTTAACCGGCGGTGAGAGTAACAAGGGTACAGTTACAGGTACAGCAAACTATCGTCCCTATAACAGCAACGAGATGCCGGAGAAAGAATGGTATCTCCCTGTTGTAGTGACGGCTGCCGAAGAGGGAGCAACGTTCTCTTTCAAGACGACGCTCAGAAAAACGGCAGAAGAAGCTACGCCGTATGGCAACGGCACACAGAAGGCTGCGTTTAACTTAAATGAAAACAAGGCGTTTGCTCTTAACTTCTGCCTGAACCCGGTTGACACATTGTGGCCCAATGCGTACCAGACAAAAGGCATGGACGGCGCGCTTAAGGAGATTATCCTTGTCATTGACGCTGACGGCGAAGGCGATAAGTACGCACCTGCCGAATACACCATTGATGTAAGCGCGGTTAAGTTTGCGAACAAGCTCACTGTAACCGACCCTGAACACGGTGAAATAAAGATCGGTACCAGCAAGGACAGCGCTCAGAAACTGACTGCTCCTACTCAGTATGAGCAGGGTTCTACAGTTTACGTAGTTCTTGATCCTGCGGAAGGTTACAAAGCTCCCGAAACATTCACGATTGAGGGTGTAACAGACCTTAAGAAGGTTGATGATTCCGATAATACGACTTATACCTTCACCATGCCCGCTCAAAATGTTACTGTTTCTGCGACTTTTGAGGAGGATAAGCCGCCGGTTCCCGAGAGCATTACGCTTTCGCTGACAACCCCGACGGACGTTGTAAAGAACATTCCCGAAACAGAGGCTGACATCACTGTTCCGCTTACAGTTGCAATGGATTGGGGCGACGGCGACGACCAGACGGATAAAGTGGAAATTACGTGGGAAGTAACAGGCGCTGATGGCGTTACAAACGAAAATATTGCGACTTCCGACAACAAAGCCGCTACGCTGACAATCCCGCAGACGGTTGTAACTCCGGGTAAGATCACAGTTAAGGCAAAGTGCGACACTGTAGAGTCGGAGCCGATTACAATCCGTCTCGATGATAAGCTCGTATCGAAAGACACAGCTACAAAGAAAACTACAATCTATGTATCCGATGACTGGAACAGCACTCTCGGCGGCAAGCAAAATCAGACCTTGACACTCGGAGGTGTTGCGGTAGATTCAACCAACCATGCCCTTCAGGAATTGATACTGAACGGTGGTAAAACCGACAGCAGTAACTGGGGTGCAATAGCATCGTTTAAGTTTGCTATCCCCGCCGACATTGATATGAGCAAGGCATACTCGGCAAAGCTCTATGTTCCTATGGGTTACGGCTATCAGGGCAGCAAGAATGAAAAACACGCTATTGTTGTTGAGGGCATTGACTCGTCAAATACATTCCAGTGTGGCGACGGCACTCACGCGAAAGAAAATCTGGGTCAGAACGCTGAGGTTGACTTATCGTCTAAGCTGTCCGAAATTACGGCGGGAAGCGATTACACTGTAACAGCGACTGTTGCATCGTCAACAGCTCATACAATGTCCGCTCTTTCGAGAGAAGCCATTACAGAGGATAACGCGACAAACCGCGGCGCATATCTTGAAATCACAGAGGGTCTTAAGGTTAGCGTTAAGTACACATCCGACGGTGAAACAGCTGTCAGCGGTTTAAATGTAACCGTAACAGGTGACGACGCGTTCTCGAAGGAAGTTCAAACAGACGAGAGTGGTATGGCGACGGTAATTGTACCGTACAGTGCAGAAGAAAAAACATATACATTCACTTCGGAAAAGGGTGAATATGACACAAAAACAGATACGGTTACGGTTACCGGTACGGATTCTACGGAGACAGTTGTAACACTTAGCAAGAATGCTAATCCTGCGGCTTCCGTAAAACTGTCATATAAGGCAGACGGTGAGGAAGTTTACAGTCAGGAAATATTCGCTAAAGACGGCGGCGGTAAGTTTGTTCAAGGCGAAGTAACCGCTGAAGAGCTTGCTCCGTACAAGCATCCGATTAAAGTGGCTCAGGATCTTGCACCGACGAAGTTTGACGTATATGATTATGAAACGGGTCTTGATGATAAAGTTACAATAGAAAGTGAAGAGCAAGTTATTGACGTTACTGTGAAAAAGAGACCTGACACATATCTCTATTTCGAGAACTTTAACGGTTTGGAGACAGATTCCCAGTGGGAAGGTGTAACTACGACACAAGATTGTAACGCTAAAATTGTTGACAGTACATTTACCGGTGAGGATGGCTGCAGCGGTGCACAGCAGGCTACGGTAGAAGCCGGCAACAAAGCTCTCCGTTGGATGTCAGCAAACAAGAAGAACGGAACTATCGAAAAGACGCTCACAGGCGAAGGCAGCGTGAAGATTTCGTTCAAGATGGCTGCTAATATACAGAATGACAAGAACAGACACATATCGACAACGTTTAAAGACGAGAATGACAATGTTCTTTTGACATTAGATGTACTGGGCGCGCATAGCAATGACGGCAAAAACGGTTTGAGATACAGTCTGTCTGAAGACCGTATGACGGACGATACCGACCTTGAAACCTTCCCGTTAATAAAGGGTTGGAGTTCAATATCATATGATTATCATACAGTTGAAATAATCTTTGATATGACCCAACACAAGGTGACATTGACCGTTGACGGAACCAAGGAGTTGGACGGTGTTGAAATGACCAATTCAGAAGGCACAAATGTTTCTAAGATGACTTATCATGAAGTATCTTGGGGAGCGTTGTCATCATTGCTTATAGACGACTTTGGTATTGCTGAATATACTGCTGAGTAATCTCACCTTCTAAAACTATAAAAGGAACACCCCTCGGGGTGTTCTTTTTATGCGCGGCGCGGGACGTCGAGGGCGCCGTCCCCTACACCCGTATTTTTAAATTAGCGCGTCGTAGGGGCTGGCGCCCTCGACAGCCCGTAGGGGCGACCCTTGCGGTCGCCCGTTTTGTTGCACGTTTGGAGCGGGCGGCCAATGACCGCCCCTACGGCGTTGCGGCGCATATCGCATGACCCCCTCTACGAGGGGGTCAAAAGCCGTTTACGGCTTTTGGGGGGTGTATGGTTTTCGGCTGCATTTGGCACCCCCCTAAACTTGCAAGCAAGTTTAGACCCCCTCGTAGAGGGGGTCATACGTAGGCGGTGCGAGACATATCGTGAGCCTCTCCTTGAGGAGAGGTGGCATTGCGTAGCAATGACGGAGAGGTGGCAACTAAACCTAAAAAACCACCTCTCAGTCGCCTGCGGCGACAGCTCCCCTCAAGGGGAGCCTTCCGTAGGGGACGGCGCATTCGCCCGCAAAAACCACTATCCAAACCTTCCAATCCGGCATAATATAATAGCACAAAAAAAGGAAAGGGAGGATAGCCATGGAATATAACAGAGCGGCGGCGGTCGCGTACGCGAACGAGTGGGCGTACAGGCGCAATCCGGAGTACTTCGATTTCTCCGACCTCGGCGGCAACTGCACAAATTTTGCGTCGCAGTGCCTTTACGCGGGCAGCGGCGTTATGAATTACACGCCGGTTTACGGCTGGTACTACGTTTCGCTGAACAACCGCGCTCCGGCGTGGACGGGCGTAGACGAGCTGTACCGCTTTCTTACCACGAACCGCGGCGCTGGGCCGCGCGGACGTGTGACGGGGCTTGACGCAATACGTGACGGCGATATTATTCAGCTGAAATTCGAGAAAGGCACGCGCTTTGCCCACAGTCCGGTCGTTGTTGACGCGGGCGACAATACCCCGTCCGGCATTCTTATTGCCGCGAACTCCTACGACGCGAACTGCCGACCGCTGTCAACGTATAATTACATCGATTTGCGCCCGATTCATATTGTCGACGTCGGCGAACAGTAAAATACCACACCCGTCCGCTTGACATACAATAACGGGTGTGGTATAATAGGCATATGGAAACAGTTTCTGTTTCGCGGGAAATTTTGTAGAAGAAAGACATCTTCTACCATAAGTATCTGTTATTGACCTAACAGATACTTATTTTTTTATCCCTATCATAGCTATGAATACCAGTACCACTATTATTAACAGTGTTACCAGAGCGATTAACGCGTCGTATGTATTCATGTCAATCCCTCCTTTCGGAGTTCGTCGAAACAGACGCGCTTCCATAGCCTGTGGTTATTGTATCATGCGGCGGTTTTATTGTCAACATACGGGCTGTGTTAGCCTCTCCTCAAGGAGAGGCTAACGATATATCCCGCACCGCCTACGTATGACCCCCTCTATGAGGGGGTCGAAATCTTTGATTTCGGGGGGTGATAAGAGTATCCGAAACCATACACCCCCCAAAAGCCGTAAACGGCTTTTGACCCCCTCATAGAGGGGGTCATGCGATATGCGCCGCGCATCGTAGGGGCGGTCATTGGCTGCACGCTCCAAACGTGCGACAAAACGGGCGACCGCGAGGGTCGCCCCTACGGGCTGTCGAGGGCGCCAGCCCCTACGACGCGCTAATTTAAAAATACGGGTGTAGGGGACGGCGCCCTCGACGTCCCGCGCCTCACATAAAAAGAACACCCCGAGGGGTGTTCTTTTTTCGTCTTGGAAAGTGAGATTACTCTGTAATTTTCTTTGCAGCAAAATCGTTTATTGTGCAACCTCTATCTTTACCGCCGCTATCAACATTACTTACAAATTTTAATTGCTTAATGTTCTTAGACTCCGCCGACGCTTCAGGGAAACTTCCTGTAAATTCTTTAATCAATGTGTCACCGGTCTGATTATAGAATGCAATCTTAATAGAGTCTGCTGTCGGATCAACAGTGAAAACTACTTTTGTTTTCTTTCCGTTATCGAAATAGTTGTTGTTGGTTTGTATATCCGAATCAGAAAGACCTTCCGAAATGTCAGTGTCGCCAATCTTCATTGAGGTCATGCGACAATCGTTAGTATTATATGTGAATTTGGCAACTTCATTATCTGCTCCGTCAATCAGAGTAGCTGATATTTCTTTTCCTTTATTGTAATATCCAAAGTGCATATAATAACTTATTTCAAGCTTGTCACTGATGTTCTCCGGTGCATTCCATGCAACATATTTGTTCCAATCAGAGAATATTTGAAGAACATTTCCCTGAGTGTCGTTTGCATGTACAATTGTCGAGCGAGTGTCGTCCGTTGCGAAAGTAGAGACATTATCTTTCACAACCGTTCCGGCATCATACTTCTCGAAATCGTCATACGTATAATACTCGCCATCAAGCTTTTTAACTTTTACATACTGTGTAGTCACACCTTCCTGAAGAGTTACATCGCTTTCAAGACCGCTTTCATAAACATATACGTTATGTAAATTTCCGCTTGATGTAATTACTTTCGCACTCTTATACTTCGACGGTACAGTATATGTATCATCTTTGTATTTTCCTTCAAGCTCGATAGTTTCATCAGCGTTAATTGTTCCGTCAGCATCTGTGCCGGTTGTGTATACAAGCTTAAGCTGTGTTGCTGCCGCTCTTGTTTCTTTCTGAAGCGTAACCTCTGACTTATTTTGACCAGCTTCTGCAACTGTCAATGTCTGAGGTTCGCTTGTAACATAACCTGTCATTGAAGCGGTATAATCATACGTACCCTCGGGAAGCGTAATCTTAGCAGTTCCGTCCGAACCTGTTGTAAGCGACTGTCCGCAAATTTCAACAGTCGCCTGATCCAATCCGGCTTCTGTGTCGCTGCCCTTGACGGTTATTGTTGCTTCGCCGGTATACGGCTTATCAGCAATCGCTATCTTCATGTCGTCAAGATCAAGCGTCCATTTATTGTTGCTGTTACCTTCATATAATGTGATTGATGTAAGTGTGTCACCGCTTAATGTGAAATCTGAAGATACAGTCTTTCCTCCGGATTTAACCGCCATGTAACCTTTCTTATCTTTTCCGATAACTACAGTCACATCAGCCCATTCACCTGATACAAAGCCGTTTTCTCCAGCTTTTATCTTAGGTTCTACACCTGTAATTGTTACTGCCCATCCTTCCGTAGTAATTCTCGACTTAAACGTAAACACCAGAGCTTTACCGTCATCTAAAGTTGTTACATTCGGTAAGCCAAGCTTGTCAAATTTAATTCGATTTCCACGCTCACTAGTTGCAAAGGCACTTGCTACAAAATGTAAATATTTATTTGACGATTCTGTAGCAATAGCTGCCTGTGTTCCGTCTGATTTATCACCGACATGATTTTTTTCAATCGTCAGATTTCCAAGATCATGTGATGATGTTTCATCCTTAATATTAGTCCAGAACGTTGCTACATCATAGCTCTCGAAGTTCTCATCGAGGAATACGTTCGGATCTGTAACGGGACCTAATACCTCAGACGTAATTACTTTATCCTTGGTATAAGTCGTGCCGGTATAGGTTGCCTCGGCGTATATGTACTTGCCGAGATCCTCTGCTTTAACCGTATATGTCTCGTCTGTTGCTCCGTCGATTGGTGAGCCTTCCGCACCGTCAGGCGACTCCGAAGTATACCACTTATAGGTAACATCTTCAACAGCCTCTTCACCGTCTTTTTCCGTTGCTGCAGCCGTAAGATCCGAGCCAATCTTTGCATCGCCGGTTACATTTAACTCAACGTTCTCGGAGAAATTCGCTACCTCAAAAATCGCACTAACAGTGACATTTTTCGCGGGCATTTTGAAGGTATAAGTCGTATTATCGGAATTATGG
>CANQQS010000039.1 GCA_947626045.1 uncultured Clostridia bacterium
CATTGTAGCTTAGGTGTGAGCCCTGAGCAACACTGGATGTGCCACTTGGGGTACATCACAATTGTAGCAAGCAGTGCGTTCGTACACACAAAACGCTCGAAAATGAAAAATCCCGCCAGAGCGAGATTTTCATTTTTGCTTGTTGGGGATAATTCCCCAAACCCCAAGAACAAGAGTTTTCACCTTTGAGCCACACCCCAAAATGGGGCTTTTTTATTTTCAGCACAAGTTGGCAGAAATATTTTTTTAACTTTTTTCATCAAATACCCGCTCCAAACCGCGGATTTTTCCATATAAGTGAAGGGATATTCCTCTAAAAATACAAATGTGGAAGGATGGGACTATGCATATGAACGAACAGCAATACGTACAAAACATCAAGGTGACAATCCATATCCCCGAAAATGTGTCTGATGTAATCAGACACATGAAAATCAATTAAAATATATTTGATTACGCTTTTTTATGTCTACATACCAATATCAAAGGATTTAAGATATAAGTTTTAACATAATGTCATCACCCGGATACTGCACAATCGTCATTTGTTCATACCTTGCGCAATTTATGATTCTATTATATAAGACAGGAATAGGTTCAACAAAGCCGTCTGTTGATTTGCGAAGTTGATAAAAAACCGGTATTTTCTTCTTGTCAAGTTCTGCGAGTGCATCACAATATACGTCATAACAATGATTGCCATTGTCATCAATTTGAAGAATTCCTATTTTTATACTTCTCACATAAACTTCGTATTTCCTTATTTTGTATCCCTTCCCTAAACTATTTTATTCCTTCATTGTATATTTCTATCGAAAACCGATATATGTATGGTTGGCTATACTTTCAATATTTAGTTAAGCAAATGGAATAACAACTGTATTGCTCCTCATGCAAGTGGCAATGTAAAATATCCGACTATTCCGCCCAGCACTATCATAAACAACCCCAAAAAGGGCATTCTCCTATCTTTCTAAAAAATCAACACAAATCCATAAACCACAAAAATACAGAAGTTGCTGGCATTATAACAAACAGACAGAATAGCAATTCTCCAATTATTAGTAACGCTATTAGAAATTCCATGTAAATCGCATCCAATCATCATCTGCCTATAATAAGATAGTTATAACAAGTTATCCAGTTGCCATCAATCAATTAAATTAGAGATTAATACTGAATTTTTTGTGCTTATATTTTAATAAATGGTCGTTGCATTCCATCTAAATGCAACGACCGTTCTTTGTAAAAATGACTCTTACGGTTTTAAGGATACGGATTCTGTTAATGGACACAAACTATCCAAACTATCCCATAACATGGCTTTGATAGTTGCATTTGTTAAGTCCAAGTTACTAAAAGTAACATCTCTATTGTTGCTAAGAGATTGCATTTTGACAGTTTTTAACGAGTTTTCCGTGTCGTTGTAGATAGCAAGAATGATGATACCCTTTAATCCCTCACAGTTTGTAGTTTCAACAGTCACAGCGCTATCGGTAATGTTGCCAATGGATATAGCAGGCTTCTTTTCGACTATCTCGCTTAAAACCGAAATTTTCCCGTTCACCGCCGCCGGATAAAATTGATGCACATCCTCATCATATACACCGTCTGGCGTTATAGTTATAGAGTAATCTTTAGCCGTCCCTTTTGGTACTGTAAATGTCAATGTTGCGACCACCCCGTTGCTTGTGTCAGCTGATGCCTCTCCATCCCACACAAGGTTAAACGGATTGCTTCTATAGTCGCCACCTTTAGTGAACGTTAAACTACTTAGAGCTTCACCTTTGGCGGCGTTTGTCAAAGTCAATTCCTTATCATATGATATTTTAAGTGTCATACCTAAAATGCCTTGATTATTGGAAATCTCAATAGGCACTTCTACGGCTTCGATGCCGTCGCCTTGCTGTATCGTTTGGCTTATAACCGTAAATGTGGTTTCTTTTGAAGGCTCAACACTAGATGCAGCTACCGAAATTTTCCCGTTTACCGCCGCCGGATAAAATTGATGCACATCCTCATCATATACACCGTCTGGCGTTATAGTTATAGAGTAATCTTTAGCCGTCCCTTTTGGTACTGTAAATGTCAATGTTGCGACCACCCCGTTGCTTGTGTCAGCTGATGCCTCTCCATCCCACACAAGGTTAAACGGATTGCTTCTATAGTCGCCACCTTTAGTGAACGTTAAACTACTTAGAGCTTCACCTTTGGCGGCGTTTGTCAAAGTCAATTCCTTATCATATGATATTTTAAGTGTCATACCTAAAATGCCTTGATTATTGGAAATCTCAATAGGCACTTCTACGGCTTCGGTGCCGCCACCTTGCTGTATCGTTTGGCTTATAACCGTAAATGTGGTTTCCGCCGGTTGGGCGACTGCAACTATAGAAAAAAGCATCGACATAATACAAAAAACAAGGACTGCTGTTTTAGCAATTTTTTTCATCGCGGCTCTCCTTTCTTTTGGTTATGTGTCTGCCTTAAAATTCAAGGCAGACACATAATCATTTATAATTATTTTGCTCTGTACTGTACCCACTCCTGAACATTGCTAATATCACATCCACTAGGAGCTTCTGGATACGTTGCCGATTCTTTGTCGGAATTTCGTTTGTAATAGTAAGTATATACCAAACTACGATCTCTGTATCTCCATTCATCATAGTATTGTGTATATCCTTGAGAAATCCATCTATCTCTCTCAAAGGGCGTTAAGCCTCCGGCTTTTCCGTCTGCCTTAAAGTATAAGTAACCATCACTATAAGGACCGTAATGATCCATCCCGCCACTATATTTATTCCATGGCAATGTATATGTAAGCCATATTTCTTTAAGAACTGGAGTACCCACACCCGCTCTGGCAGCAGCCGATTGGGTCGTATAATACCATCCCTTCTTAGGACACCAACAATAATAGTGATATTCGTGTAAATTATAGCTTGTATCTACCCATCTCGACCTTGTTTCCTTTTGAACTTCTCTTGAATCACTCGCGTATGCTTGGGTTGTACTCCACCCGCTCCAGTTACCATATGATCCCCAAGCAGAAGTGGTATTATACTTTTCCCAGCCAGATAGAGAGGAGGTCCCCGACGTTGTATATTCAGTCAATATATAGGAATATTTCGTATCAACAACCTGCGCATCACTAGGCATTTCCGATTTCAATACCCATGCTGATACATTATTCTGCTT
The DNA here is from genome assembly GCA_947626045.1 of uncultured Clostridia bacterium. GTDB lineage: Bacteria > Bacillota > Clostridia > UBA1381 > UBA1381 > Hominilimicola. The sequence continues at coordinate 3,199 of CANQQS010000039.1, forward strand.
CCAGTGGGCATATAGGGTAATATCTACCAAAGATGTCATTACAGTTTCGGCATTCATTTCTTCACCAGTATTTTCATCCGGCGAGGTAAACCATCCCTCAAACGTGTAATAGTCACGACTTGCAATAGGAAGTTCTCCCATTTGACTATTATACGGAACCATAATATATTCTGTGGCTACTGTACCTCCATTTGCATCAAATGTCACTTTTCGTGATGTCAAGTAGTTTATATACTCTTCTTCGGTAATTACAATAATTTTGTCTTCATCAATGTAGCCTTCATTACCTGTTACCGTATCACATACTAAAACATTTCCATTTGTTTCAATAGCCGAATACGTTTCTTCGTTTATCTCTGCCAAGTTAATGTCTTTAGCAATTATGCTGTTTGCACTTTCTGATAGCAAGTTCGATACTCCCTCAATAGAAAGAGTGGTTTCATCTGCTTTCAAAATGAGAGCAAATCCATCGCTATTCACCGTTACTCTTTCAAGAGCCAAATTCGGAGAAGAGACTTCTATTGGCACAACATCGCAATCAGTAATAGTAATTCCGCTTATTATTGTTGTTTGTGCATCTGAATTTATACTCAAGCCTTTGTACTCTTTATATCCACCTAGCAATTTGAAGGTTTCAATTTCGCCAATATCGAAGCTTATGTCACTATAATCGTCATCTTCGATTTTAGAAATATCCAATGTAATATTTTGAACATTTGAATTTGCTACAATGTTTGCAATTTCTTTTGTTGGTGCATTGGATTTAATTGCAGGCATTCCGTCAAACGCATTTTCGCCGATATATTCAATTTCATCCGGCAAGGAAAACTCACTAAGCGAAGAACATCCCGCAAAAGCGTTTGCGCCAATGCTTACGACATTGGGACAAACAATTTCCTTTAATGATGTGCAGCCCTCAAATGCTGATTCTGGAATTTCATTTACAAAATTGCCTAAAGAAACTCCAACAATATTTGTATTCCCCTTAAATAACCCAGGCGCTATTCCCTTTATCTTATGAAATTCTGGACGTCCCGTGGTTGAATTGCTTTTTGTATAATAAGACGGTATAAATACAACTTCATCGTCTGCAGTGCCAAGATATTTGGTAACTATGCCATCATCACTAATCTGCAATTTAGATGATGTAATTCGACTATTAACATAGTCGTTTACAAAGCCCGGCACCTCAAAAGGCAAAACACTCGTTTCATAATCGTTGAAGCTTCTATCATAAGAATAATCGAGATATTCTTTATACTCATCATCATCAAGAACACTATAAGTATAGGTATAATATGCCTTATTCTTAATATCATATCCTACAACTGCAAATACCTTTGCCGAACCGACCTGAACTAATCTGTATGAGCCATAAGTATTGCCGGTTGATGAGAATGTTCTTTCCGATACAGTCATCTCCGCTTCCGAATAAGTGACGGAAGAGCTATACAGATCTTCTTGTGCATTAGATGAAGCATATTCTTTGGACTCACCCTCGCTACCACCTGTTGTATAACTTGAGTCTTTAGAGTGTTTCTGGCTAATAAGTTCTGAAACAGCTTTAGAGACCGACTGAGATGAACTGGTGGATTGACTTGCACTAAAACCTTCGGTACTGTTCCATGTTTTTGTAGCAGTTGAAGTTGTTGATTTGGAATTTGCAATATCAATATTGTTTGACCAACTATCAGTACCGGTTTTTACATTTTTAGTATATTTTTGCTGCTCATAACCTGCTCCAATGTCAAAAGCTAATGTGTTGGAAACATTTGCTTCTGCCTCTACTTTTCCCTTTGCCGGGCCGAGAGGCATCTCAACTCCCGCGCTTATTCCGGCGGAAGTAGTTGTGGTATTTGATAGATTTCCGTCAATATTAAATTTAGAATATTTCTGGTTTTCATCATAATTTGTATCACCGTGGGCTTTATTTGCTGAAATTCTGAATGAAGAATTATCGCTATTAACTAAACTAGAAGACCCACCGGTAGAATTCGTCATATTATATGTGTTACTGCTGCTTTTACAGTATTCTTCCGCTTCCTGAACAGTCATTCCCTGCTCTTGTGCCCATTCTTCACTTACAGAAGTGGTCTCATTCCAATCCTTAGAGAGTGTCCATGCTGAAGAATTGGTTGTTGTATTGGCTATTGTTTTTCCTATTTCTTCAGCGTTTCCTTTAGTTATAGATGTCTGTTTTACTACACCTGTGCTGGTGATAAGACCGTTTGCTACAAGCAAATCCTGCGTCTCAAACAACGGAATATTCTGAATTTCGCCGATCTCATAAACAAATAAGATTTGTCCGTTGTCAGAATCTTCACAAATAATGGGATCACCCAATTTTGAAACAGGCACAGCCTTGTTCCTGTCACTTGCCCAGTTTGCATACAGAATTAAATCTCCTGTTGTGCCTGCGGGCAGTTCTGTTCCATACATCCTTCCGTTTTGGTCTGACCATCCAAGGAATTTATATGTATCCATTTTAGGTATAGGCAAAACCTTTGCTTTGGTCGGGCTATATACATCGTCCTGAATATATTGTGGTCTGTTATTTGAATCAAGCGGAACCATATCGCACATATACTGAATTGAGTATTCAGATTTTGGTAATGCCGGTATGATAGTTTCTGAAAATGGTATCTCTGTCTTTCCTTTGTCATCTTTAAAGTATTTTTTGCATACTTTACAATACCAGTATCTAATATTACCTGCTTCGGTTTCTGTCGCGTCCTTTTCCGGAAATTCCTGCATTACATGATTGCATCCATCAGGCAAATAGGGTAAAGAAATATTATAGCCACCGGCAATATATCTTCTGACTATAATTGTATCGGCTGGATTTAATGTACTGTCAACATTGACATCAGCAGCTTCTACCTTAATGTCCTGTGGATATCCACCAGCAATCTCTCTCCTAATGAGAATTGTATCGCCGCTGTTAATTGCTTTATCAGAATTTACATCACCATATGTAAAATCATTTACCTCAATAGAACCATTAACAATCTGGATTTCAATAGGACTAAGATAGTTGTCTATAATGTTACCGGGTCTATACGATGTTGTTATTTTGTAATTAGTGCCTGCGGTTGCATCATCTGGTATCTTAAATTTAAGCGTTAAGATAACACCGTCCTTGACATCTTGGTCAGATATTTCCTGTCCATCCCATACAAAATTACATGGAGAAGTAAACGCTCCCGGTTCTGTCATTTGCAACATAGAAAACGCTTCTCCGTTTGTGCCTCCTAAGAGTTGTAGTTCGTTATCAAATTCAAATGTTAGCGTTGCGCCTAAAACGCCGGGATTGTTTTCAATAATTAAATTAACATCAACTATTGAACCCGGTGTCCCATTGACATGTTGGACAGTGATTGTAGGCGTGTCTCCACCCGCAGCATAAGCAAATAGCGGAGAACATAACGATGCTGTCATCATCAGCGACAGTAGCAATACGATTAATCTTTTTGGCTTCATGTTTTTCTTCCTTTCTGTTTTAATTTATTTTTCTTGATCTATTTCAACAAATCCTTGATTGACGGTAATATCAATAGTTTGCAAATCGTTATCAATTATTTCACCCGGCTTAAATTCAAAAGATAATGGATATCTCTTTCCCAGAACGGCATTATCAGACAGCTTGAATTCCAGCATCAATATGGTGCCATCTTTAACTTGGTTTGGATGAATTTCAAGACCATCCCATACAAATTTTACACCAGAGTTCAACTCTTTCGATGTGGTCAAATCCAAAACATCGGAAATTGCGTCTCCGTTTTCAACATTAACCAACGTCATAGCTTCCTCATCATACTCCAATTGTAAAACCATACCCAAAATCCCAGGATTGTTATAAATCTCCACTGGAACTGTTATATTTTCGCCGGAATTTCCGTATGTTGTATTTACTTTTATAGTGGGTCTATGTTCTTCGTCAACACCTTTCATAGCTTCTGGTAGTTCTTCTTTATTGTCAGTTGATGATTCATCTGGACCGTCTTCAGCTCCAACATTTTCGCCTCCAACAAAATCTCTACTTCCACTATTTCCCTTTTTGTCATTAGTGGTTTGACCATCAATATTATCCCCTATAGTATTATCGCTTTCGATAACACTCTTGTCTGATAACAAATTGAACCGTTCGCAAAATCTTCGAAGTATGGCTGCAACCTGACAACGTGTCACATCATCCTGCGGAGAAATCGTTGTATCGGATGTGCCTGTGATAAGCCCATTCGCATTTGCCCATTGAATGCTTTTTATTGCGTATTCGCTAATTTGCCCCTTATCCGAATACTTGTCTAAAGACGTCACATTTGATGTATCCAATTTTTTGAATACGGCATAACGATACATAATTGTAGCAAATTGTTCTCGTGTTGCAACATCATTAGGGCCAAATGTTTTTTTATCATAGCCATTGACAATCTGGTTCTTAGAAGCCCAGGAAACCGCATTGTGATAATAAGCTTCTTTAGTTACATCCTCAAAATGTGCCCCTTGCTCAATAGGCTCATCTTCAAGTCTCCAAAGGATAGTTACAATCATTCCTCGTGTAGTAATATCCGATGGGGCAAACTCCGTTTCACTTATTCCGTTCATTAGTTTGTTTTTCTGAACATATTGCACATCTCCATAAAACCAGTCTGATACGTTTACGTCAGAAAACCTTACTGCCTGTTCCTGCACAATTGCCTTTCCATTAGTATAATCATTGATTGCTGCAACAGCAGTAATTATTAAAGAAACAGAAGCAAGCAACGACAACGCTAATATTGCTTTTTTCTTTTTCAATACACATTCACTCCTTTTTGATGCATTATTAGCCACAAGCAAAATAGCAAACACACAGTTCCCAAGCCATTTTCCTCATAACTCTTTTTACTTTATCACTCCATTGGTATAGAAACGGTCATTTCTTTATGGTATAATTAATTTGTACAACAACCGAAAGGAGAAAGTCGTTATCTATCGTCAGGAAATTTTTAATGATATATCACTTTTTTCTTCTCAGCCTAAAGCCGAGTTCTACAATAATCTGTTCTTAACTCTGGATTTAAGCTCCGTTCCTTGCCACTCGTCCTCTACAGGCAGACGCGGTTTTGATATCTTGAAACCCCTGCCGTCATATACTAAATCCAGCGCTTTATTAAAAATATCGATCACGATATTTTATCTAAACTTATGCAGTCTCAGGTTTTCAAAGCGTATAATCTCGCTTTGCTTGATACCTCGTTCATCGGACTGGATTCCACCCCAGTGTTTGCCAATATATCTCAAAATAATCCGGAATCCTTTAAGAAAAATAAGTTCAAAAAGGATAATCATTCTTCGGCAGACAAGGACTGCGGTCTTGGCGTTCACTCGGCTTCCAATCAATTTAATGAAAAGAATTATGCCTACTACTGGGACTAAAAAACAACTTAGCGTTCACGCGCTGCGAACCTAAAATGAGCGGTATAACTCCCGTTTCAAGAGCGTGGGTCAGGAGTGGATGTGGATAAGAAATGTTTAGTCCGTTGAAAACTTGAATACAATCGCCCATATAGTGTTGCTGTCAATTGCGATTGCCGTAGTAATCACTAAACAGAAAACCACAATCCCCGAAGCCGCAAGCGGCTTATGCGTGCCGCGTAATTGAATATTTCGCCGTCAAACCGAAGCAATTTCGCTGCGATTTGGTTTACGTACGATAATTTTGTATTGCGGCAGGTATTACGTTTTTTGCCATGCGCTTTTATAGCTTGTTTTGCTTATTGCTAATGAATTATATAATATCCTTTTTACTATGCGTTCTTCACGTACTCGTGTTTATAATGAATAGTCAGCGTCAGCATACAACATAATTTAGATTATGTTGTAAAAGGAATTTCAATCCTATACTTATTATTTCACATACTAATGAAATTATATCACTGAACAAGCGGTTTGTCAATGATGTGTCCTTATTTCTTAATTTTTATTTGTATAGAAGTCAATGATGTGAGACACTTTTCTTAAAAAATAAGATTATGCTCCCTTGTCAAGGTGGAGCGGTGGAGATTTTCGGAGAAAATACTACCGTCTACCTTGACAATGCTCCCGTGATATAATGCTTTATACAGAAAGCCTTCATTGGGCTTTCTGTAATTACCTTACATCAAGTTTATATACTTTTCTATGGTCTCATTGGGACTAAGAAAATTTAGGCATGCCCCCTCCCCGAATTGATAGATAGAAAAAAGTATGATATAATGGAATGGAAGCAAATAATCCATTATGAGAGAGGAGAAATTTTTATGTCCATCAAAAAAGGCACACCACCGCCCCGCTATGATGAAACTTTCAAATCTGGCGCCGTCAAAATGGTAACCGAACAGTCAAGATCCGTTAAAGAGGTCGCTTCCAACCTCGGCATTTGCGTTGATACTCTACGCTCATGGATCAAACAATCGGGCTCTGTCCCTTCCGTTGTCGAACGCAACAACCGCAACAACAACCGTCAGCGTGAATTGGAAGCCGAAATTCGTTCACTTCGCAAGCAGCTTGCCGAGAAAGATGAGGTGATTTCTATATTAAAAAAATCCGTAGGCATACTTTCTCAACCATAGAAGATAAGTATCATTTCATTGATACTCATTGCTCCGAATTTTCTGTGGATAAGCTATGCCGTGTATTAGAGGTTGCTCGGAGCGGTTATTACGCTAATAAAACGCGCGCGCTGTCTACGCGTAAAAAACGTGAGCAAGACGTTCTTCGCGCTCTTGTCGGGCTGCACGAAAAATATCCTGCCGCCAGTTTGGATATGCTTCATCATATGCTTAAGCCTCAGTTTCACTGTTCACGAAACATGGTTCATAGGCTTATGAAAAAGCATAATATCCATTCCATCCGCAAACGCACGTATGTAACTACAACCAATTCCAAGCATAGTTATGCTGTTTCGCCAAACCTCCTGAAACGCGACTTTTCCGCGGACAGACCAAATACCAAATGGGTGGGTGATATTACATACGTTCCTACGGATGAAGGATGGCTATATGTTGCCACAGTAAAAGACTTATGCACCAAGAAAATTATCGGATACGCTTTTTCTGAGCATATTGATTCTAAGCTGACGGTCGCAGCCTTGGAAATGGCGTGCAGTCGTCAAAAACCCACGTGCGAACTCATTTTCCATAGCGATAGAGGCAGTCAGTATGCTTCTAAAGAATATCGTAGAACATTGGAGAAATACAACATAACACAAAGTATGTCAGGAAAGGGTGATCCGTATGATAATGCGGTTGCGGAAAATTTCTTCAGCTGTCTGAAGTGCGAACTGATTCATCATGCGCATTACAACAATAGGGCAGAAGCTATAGCGGATATATTTGCGTATATTGAAACCTTCTACAATTCTGTACGGCCCCATTCAAGCATTGGCTATTTGACTCCAAATGCTTATGAGGACTACATAAACAGCGTTTATGCCGCGAAAGCTGCTTGACAATGAGCGGGCGGTATGGTAGGCTTGCGCCGGGGCGAACAAGCCCTCGGGCGTGATTCGCCGCATCGCCCTATGCCATGCCGCCGGAGGCTTGTTGTCAAGCAGACGTGGAATAAATGCGGATATTTGAGAAAGAAAACGAAAAAATGCGATTCATTCCGTTTTTTAATGTTTTTTACTGTCCACTCGCGCGGGAAGGGCTCAGTTGTTTCCTGCCGTCTTCAAGACTATACATCCGCATCTTTTTATAGAATCGCTGCTCGTCTGTCCGGTGCTGCCGTTCCACCTTCCCGTTATGCCTCGGCGTCGCAACCCTTATTCTATGATATATTATACCGTAGTTCTTTAACTGTTTCTCAAATAATGTCTTTGAACCGTCCTTGCTTATCAACGCCTTTGTCCATTCCGTCCCGTTATCCGTCTGTATTTCTCGTATGGGGAACGGCGCTTCCTTAACCAAGTTGATTAAAAACTGCTGTGAGCTGTAGGTACTATGCTCGTCATACATTTCCCTGTATGTCCATCTTGTACATTCGTCTACGGCTGTATATTGATAATATTTTTGACCGTTCACAACGCAGTATGAAGGCACATATTTCACGTCCATCTGCACCTTTTGCCCGGGATAATCGGCCCGTTTATACGGCTTGTTGTTTCTGTGTTTTTTCTTGTCCGCCTGCTCTATGCCCTGCCGTCGAATATATTGACACATTACCGCATAACTGCGCTTATATCCCTTTTGGCAAATCTTATACCATAAAACGATTTTATCATCCTTGTTCGGATGGTAATAGCGCATGATTAAGTCATGTTCCTCTTTGCTGTGCTGCTTAGGACAGCTATGCGGTCGGTGACTTCGATCCTTTAGGCTTTGCCATGTGCCGTCATAACGATTCTTCCATCGATATATACTGCTTCTTGACACTTTGTATCTAATACTGGCTTTTGTTACACCGTGTTTTAAAGAATATTTAATTACCCGTTGACGAAACCTTGCAATATCTGATATACTCATCATGAGAATAGCTCCTTTGATATATGTTTTTTTGCCTATTAAACATTATATCACATTTCGGAACTATTCTCATCTTTTTTGTCTCACATCAATTATATCATAACAGTGTCCTTATTTCTTAATTTTTATTACGTTTCAATAGCGTTTTCCGAAAATGCCTATAAAAAAGCATAGGAGTTAGACCAAAATCCGCTTAAACAGTATGTTGTTGGTCTGTTTGGCATGTGCAAAATAGATCCTTTCTCCTTTTGCAGATTTTGTATTCTATTTGGAATATAAATCACACCATATAATCTAAATTATGGGCTTTTTATTTCCGCATCGCAATAAACCTAATTTTTGTATTTGCTGGCAATGGATTAAGCTGCTTTCCATAGTGTAACGGCGAGTGGCGTTTACGTTTGTGTGACCGAGAATATCTGCAAGCCGCACTATATCTTTTTGAAGGGAATAATATGTTCTTGCAAAAAATGTCGAAAATTGCGTGGGAATATCTTATCTTTTGATACCCCCGCACTTTCGCACAATATCTTGAGCATCCGCCATATATTGCTTCTGTCTAACGGGTTTCCACCTTTTGTTTGAAATACGTTACTAGATGTAATTTGTTGCTCCCTTAAATATCGTTTTCGGTACTAAGTACGGTTATCGCATATTGACAATCATTGCCATTATTGTGCGGTGTTCATCGTTTCAAAGGCGTCTGCCCCGATTTGGGGTATCCTTTCATATCTTCAACAGCTTCAAATAAATCTCTCTGATTAGCTTCAAGATTTCTGCCTGCTTGTCCTTGATGTCTGATATATCCGAGGCATAAATGCTCTTACCCTCGTTCAACCGCTTCGCAATTTGATTTATATTGTTGCCATTATACTGAAGCAAACGCAGTATTTCTTTCATCTCCGACATGTCAAGCTTTACGATTAAGCCGTCAATCGCCATTTTTCGCAGATAGGCGCTCATATTGATACATCCGCTCTGCTTCATCTTTTGCTGGATAAGGTCGTATTCGTCCTGTGAAACTCTAAGATGTATTCGTTTTTCTCGCATAGTTAACATCACCTTTCTTTGAGTAAAATACATATTTTATCAAACAATGTACCCGTGAGCTGTGAAACCTTGTTCCTTAATTTAACTATACTGAAATCTTGTTTGCAGAAAAAGATGTGAGGTTTATCGCCATAAACAACGGTATTGACAGCGCGAACCAAACAGACAGTGATTTTACACCGTTTCTGAATATCATGAACGAATGGTATGCGAGGGATTTTCAAAGAAAGTACGAGCCGTATTCAAGGCGAAAGGTGAATCGGGCAAACCGCTTACGACCACACCGCCGTATGGATATTGAAAGCTCCAAACAATCTAAACGAATGGATAATCGACCGGGAGTTGAGAAAGAACAAGCACAGACCGACGAGAACGGGTAAGACAAATATGTTTTCGGGCATTGTCTACTGTGCCGACTGCGGGCAAAAGCTGTATTACTGCACACACAAAAACATATCTTACTGTTTTATCTCACACCGCTTGCGGGTGGATATTTATTTTATTAAATCCTTAACGACTTCGCCGGCGGCGATAAACCCCGCGACCGACGGAACAAATGCCACACTTCCCGGCACCGTCCGCTTTTCGGTTTGCTCGTCCGACGGCAGTGGCTTTATCGGCTCTTCCTTTGAGTAAACGACCTTCAGTTTTTTTACACCGCGCTGTTTAAGCTCGCGCCGCATCACCCTTGCGAGCGGACAGACCGACGTTTCGTATATGTCCGCGATCTCAAGCATCGCGGCGTTAAGCTTATTGCCCGCGCCCATGCAGCTTATCACAGGCACGTTCGCTTTTGCAGCGCGCGTTATAATCTCAATCTTGCCCGTAACGGTATCGATCGCGTCCACGATGTACGAGTAAACCGAAAAATCGTACTCGCCGGCATTTTCGGGCATGTAAAAGCACCTATGCGCGTTCACCTTAATATCGGGGTTTATCAACAGCGCGCGCTCCTTCATCACATCGACTTTGTACCTGCCTACCGTGTCATGCGTTGCAATAATCTGTCGGTTCAGGTTTGTGAGCGCGACGGTGTCATTATCGAAAATGTCTATCTCACCGATGCCGCTGCGCACGAGCGCCTCGACCGCGTAGCCTCCGACACCGCCTACGCCGAACACAGCGACACGCGCGTTTTTGAGCTTTTCCATACCGTCCGCGCCGAGCAGAAGCTCCGTTCTCGAAAACTGATTTGCCATGTTTGCCGCTCCTTATTTCTTCTCGTCGTAGTCGTCCATAAAATTGTATTCGCGCTCGTTGTCGTGGTAGCCGATAATCGTTGTGAGATTGACGTTTCTGACGCTGTTAAAAATATTCTTCTCGATGTACGGACTTGTGCGGCTCAGCTGCTCGATAAGCCTTTTCATCTCCTGACGCTTCGAGCCGCTTTCCATTTCCTCCGTTGCGATACGCTCCGTGAAACGGCAGGCGCACCGTATAAAATCAAGCTCGTTGTACCGCGCCCACGCCTTAATATCCTTTTCCCTTACCATGTACATCGGGCGTATAAGCTCCATACCGGGGTGGTTCGTGCTGTGGAGCTTCGGCATCATCGTCTGGATTTGCGCACCGTAGAGCATACCCATGAGTATCGTTTCAATCACGTCATCGAAATGATGACCGAGAGCAATTTTGTTGCAGCTGAGCTTTTGCGCCTCCTTGTAGAGATAGCCGCGCCGCATGCGCGCGCAAAGGTAGCAAGGGTGGTCGTCCACGTTTACAACAGAGTCAAAAATGCGCGTCTCGAATATGTGTATCGGCACACCCAAAAGATGCGCGTTGTCCTCGATTTTTCTGCGGTTCGCGCTGTTGTAGCCGGGATCCATGACAATATATTCGAGGTCAAACTTAACAACGCCGTGACGGTGGATTTCCTGCATACACTTTGCCATAAGCATCGAGTCCTTGCCGCCGGAAATGCACACGGCTATTTTGTCGCCCTCGTTTATCATTTTGTATTCGTTTATTCCGCGTATGAATTTGCGCCAGATGTTTTTTCTGTACGTCTTTATGATACTGCGCTCGGCTTTTTTACGGCGCTCCTCCGCGCTCAATACGTTATTTTCCATATCAATTAAATAATCTCCGTAGCGTGACGTGTCGCGTGGCAGCTTATGTTTACCGCGACGGGCAGCCCCGCTATGTGAGTCGGGAAGGTTTCTATGTTTACCGCGAGCGCGGTCGTCGTACCGCCCATACCCTGCGGACCTATGCCGAGCTTGTTCACGCGCTCAAGAAGCTTTTTTTCAAGCTCCGCGTAGTACGCGTCACTGTTCGGCACGTCTATGTCACGCGTGAGCGCCTTCTTTGAAAGCTGCGCCGCCTTGTCGAGCGTGCCGCCTATGCCCACGCCGACGACCATCGGCGGACACGGGTTCGCACCCGCTTTTCTTACCGTCTCCGTCACGAAGTCAATAACGCCCTCAACACCGTCGGACGGATTTAACATCTTAATTGCACTCTTATTCTCGCTGCCGAAGCCCTTCGGCGCGAGCGTTATCTTGATTTTGTCGCCCTTCACGAAATCGCAGTAAATGACGGCGGGCGTGTTGTCGTTCGTGTTGACGCGGCGCAGCGGATCGGCGACTACGGATTTGCGAAGGTACCCTTCGGTGTAACCCCTTCTCACGCCTTCGTTTACCGCTTCCGTTATCGTCGCACCCTCGACGTGTACGTCACCGCCTATCTCGATAAAGAACACTGCCATGCCGGTGTCCTGACATATCGGCACTTCCTTTTCGTGCGCGATTTCGGCGTTTTTGAGCAGATTTTTAAGAACGCCTCTCGCGACATCAGATTTTTCCGTTTCCGCGCTTTTTTCGAGCGCGTCTTTTATGTCGCCGTTAATGTGGCAGTTCGCGCGTATGCACATATCGCGCACAATCTTAACTATATCGTCCGATTTTACAATTCTCATTTGTTTGCCTCCGCTTTACTGCAGGTACCACCGCGGGAACCATTTAAGATAGTTGTTCACGTAATCCGTGCTGCACGGCTGACCGGAAAGCACGGGATAGAACATCACAAACAGCCCGACGACAATAACCGCGTAACATATTATTGCAGAGGCGGCTATTTTTTTGCTGCGCGCGTTTTCATACAGGCATAAAATCGAGTAGCCTATCATAAGCGTGATAAACGGCACGCTCGGGAAGTAGTGGTAGATGAACGTCATTCTCGACACGCCCACCCACGGCAGCAGCTCCGCAAGGTACGCTATGATGAGGAATACCGCATTTTTATCCTTATTCTTTATTGCGCGGTACACGAGGTATATGAACGCCGGAATGCCCGCCCACCATACGAACGGGTTGCCGAACGTTGTAAGACCTTCCTTTATGCCGTCGGCTATTTCGTAGTTTTTGAACAGCAGCGGACGGCTCATCAAAAGCCATTCGTACCAGTCCGACGAATATCCGTGTTTTGCAAGCGTCGGCACGTATTCACCGTGGTACCACTGCATGTAATCAATGTTATCCTGTATAATTTTCATGCTGTCCGCGAACGATGCGCCCTGACCGCCGGTGGAACAGTTTATAAACGGTATATACGCGAGTATGAGTAACACAATCGGCACTATCACAAAGAAAACTGCGCACCATACTATCGTTATTATGACGTGCTTTTTGAAATTATCGCGTATAAGCTGATTGCTTATGCCGTTTGTCATATTTGGCTTCTTCTTGCTTTTGCGGTTTGCTTTTGAATACTCGTTTATATGAATGATAAGCATTATCACCATAATAACGAACAGTCCCGCAGCCGCGTAAACTGCCGTAACCTTGCTCGCTATGCCCATTCCCGTAGCGATACCGCATAGCGCAAGGTACAAAAGACCCTTTTTAAAGCTCTTCTTGTCGTAGAAGTCCGTCTTGCAGTACAGGTACATAAGGAAGAACATCAGCATTATAAAGAATGTGACATACACGTCGATTGTGGCAATTCTCGTCTGCGCAAAATGCATGAAGTCAAACGTGAACAATACGCACGTAAGCGACGCCGCCCACGTTTTTTTGAGGAATTTAAGCGCGAACAGGTAGATGAGCGGCACCATCATCACGCCGAAGAACGTGCCCGCGAATCTCCAGCCGAACGGATTCATGCCGAAAATACGTATGCCGAGTGAAATGAAGGTCTTGCCGAGCGGCGTGTGTGTTGTCTCGTAAACCTTTAAGCCGTGAATAAACTCGTAAGCCGTGCGCGCGTGATATATTTCGTCAAAGTATGTGCTGTTGCGGAAGTCGGTTTTTAAAGGCACTTCGTCCTGCTCGTCAAAGAGCGCCTTCGCGCCCTCGTCGCTGAACGATACCGGTGTTATAAGGTTGCCGTCCGTGCCGCGCAGACCGATTTCCTTAACAGACAGCCAGTTTTCCTCTGTGGCGAGGTTGGAACGTATATCCAAATACCTTATCGTATTGTTTATGCTCCTGCTTTCCCAACAAAAGACAGCGCCTTCCTTCAGCGTGTCGGTATACACAGTCGCGCCGGATGAATTGCGTCCCGTTACCGTTATGCTCTGTGAATCGTTAAACTCGCGCGGACCGTTGAAGAACTGCATTTCACTCACGCTGCGGTCACTGCCGAGATCAATCGTAAAGCCGCTTTGCGGTATGACATATTCTGTTTCCGCGGCGTGCATATCGCCGAGGTCGTAAAACGCGACACACGCGTAAACGACCGTGATAACAGCCATTGCTATAATATCGGCGCGCTTTACGCGCGGCGTTTCTCTTTCCCAAAGAGGCGCGAGCGGCTCGGGTCTCGGACGCAGCTTAAGGTCGTTTGCGAGGTAGCACTGCTGCGAATAGTATATAAGTGCGGCGGTCAGAACGAGATTGATTATAGACGCGACTATTACAAACGGCGAGAACGCATATTTGTTAATGTCGGCGGGGTATACGAACAGCACCCACGCGGTATTGAGGAACTGCGACGCCGTAACAAGCGTGAACGCGGCGCACATTTTTATGTCGGCTGTGATTACCAGTGCGAGGAGCAGAAGCACAACCGCGGGGAATGCGTAACGCTCGTGCATTCTCGTTGAGAACATGTACACGAGGAATACCGTCATTGCGCCGGCAAAGTAATATTTCGACTCCTTTTTCGATTTAAGCACGATGAACACGCTGTAAAGCGATATGCACACGATGAACACGTTTCGTAAAATCTCCGACAGCGGCGTTATACCGATCCAGTTTTTACCGAGCGCGCCCCAGAAATTAAACGCGTTCACGGTGTGATGCGGATATGAGTCGATCGTTTTTATATACTGATCCGCGACGTTGCCTATGCCGAACGGCAGCGCGAGCAGGAAGATTGCCGCTATTGCACAAAGTCCCACGCCTATGTGTGTCATAAGCTTTTTAACGCTGAAGTCGTCGAGTATAACGTTTTCTATAATTCCGCCTATAAGCACAGGCGCCAGAATAAGCGCCTGCGGTTTTATAAACAGACAAATTGCGAACATAAAATATGAAATAAACAGCTTTTTCTCCGTAAGGAAATACAGCATAAGCACCGCAAACAACGTGTAAACGCTGTCAACCTGTCCCCACACCGCGCTGTTCAGCACCGAGACCGGATTAAACAGCCACAGCGCGGCGAATACGGTCGATATTGCCGACGAATATTTTTTCGCCGCAATCTTGTAAACAGTATATCCGATAAGGATGTCGCAAATAATCGCCGGCAGCTTTATGAGCGCGTACAGCGCGCCGCCGGAAAGCGGTATAATACTGCGTATGAAGCCTATCACATAAAGCACGTACATATATCCCGGCGGGTAGTCGTGGAAGCCCTCGGACGCGTAAAACGCATTTATTCCGCCGTTGAAAACGTTGCTCGACCACGCGTCAAAGCAGCCCATATCCTGCTCGTGTCCTCGGTACATCGCGGCGATAACTATTCGCAGCACAAACGCCGCCGCTGATGCGATGATTATATATATGAGTTTTTTGTCGGGTTTCAGCCGCTTTTTTTCGGCGGGCGAAATTATGTATGTCCATACGGCATACATAGCAAAAACAGTAAATAAAATTATAGTAATTATAACCGGCATGACAATATCCCTTTCAGATTTGATTTTTATCCTACATTCCAATTTATTATTTTACTATACTTTCCGTAAATTATCAAGCGTTAAACGAAAAAAATTACTCCGATTGACTTTGTGCGCCGCAAACGGTATAATAATTTCATATACGGAGGTGATAAGAATGGTGTACACCGTTACGTTTAACTGCGCGCTCGACTGCGTTATGAGTGTGCCTGTCTGCCGCGCGGGCGAAGTGAACCGCGCCGGAAGCGAGAAGGTTTTCGCGGGCGGCAAGGGTATAAATGTGGCATCGGTGCTTGCGGATTTCGGAGTTGACGCCGCCGCAATGGGCTTTGTTTCGGGATTTACCGGTGACGAGGTTGAGCGGCTTGTGCGCGAATCGGGCGTAAAGACGGATTTTATAAGGCTTAAAAACGGCATGACACGCATAAACGTAAAAATAAAATCGGATAAGGAAACGGAAATAAACGGCGCGGGCGCGGACGTGCCGCCCGAAGCGGTACGGGAGCTTATAAAAAAGCTCGAAAAACTCGGTGAGAACGACATGCTTGTACTCGCGGGCAGCGTACCGGCCTCCGTGCCGCGCACGATATACGGAGACATCGCGAAAACCGCGTCTCAAAAAGGCGTGAACATCGTCGTTGACGCAGAGGGAGAGCTTCTTTTAAACGCGCTTCCTTACCGACCGTTTCTCGTAAAACCGAATCGGCACGAGCTTGGCGAAATATTTAAAACGGATATTGAAACGCGGTCGGACGCCGCGCAATATGCCTTGAAAATGCGGGACATGGGAGCGCGCAACGTGCTTGTTTCACTTGCGGGAGACGGAGCCGTTCTCGCGTGTGAAAACGGTGAAGTGTACGAAAGCGACGCGCCGAAGGGAAAAGTCTTAAACTCAACGGGAGCGGGAGACAGCATGACGGCGGGCTTTATAGCGGCATACCTTGAGCGCGGCGATTACGAATACGCGTTCGAAAGGGCTTTGTGCGTCGGAAGCGCGTGTGCTTTTTCCGAGGGATTGGCGGCAAAGAGCGCGGCGGAAAAACTCTATTGGGACTTTTTCGGCAGAGTTAAAAACATACAAAAATAATATACTTTTTTCATATTGCATTATTATGCAATATGTGATATAATTTTAACATGGGGAACTGCGACCGCGTTTCGGCTTTTTAAACCGATTTGTGTTGCCGTTCGAATATAAAAAAAGCGGAGGATTTTATGGACAATTTGAGATTAAAGCAGCTTACCGATGGGGGAATAGACGTAGAAGAAGCGCTGGGACGGTTTATGGGAAACGAGGGACTTCTCGAAAAGTTTTTGAAGAAGTTCGCGGACGATGAGAATTACGAAAAGCTGAAGGCGGCGGTAAAGGACGGCGACGCGGAAACGATGCTTACCGCTTCGCACACGTTAAAGGGCGTGTGCGGCAACCTTTCGATGACGGAGCTTTTCACGCTTTTCGACAGGCAGGTAAAGGAGCTTCGCGCCGGAAATACCGAGGGCGCGTCAATGCTTATGAATGAAATAGACGCGGCTTACGGTAAAGTGATGCGCGCCGTAAACGGTGAGAACTGAGGCAAACGACACAGCAAGGGGGTTATATTATGGCGCGGAAACCCAAACAAAAGGGTACAAGCATGACAGCCACAATAGTGGTTATTATAGTAATCGCTCTGCTTTGCGCGGGTACATACGTGCAGATGAGCTGGGTCATGAAAAGCCGCAGCATACAGCGTATGGAGGAGGGTGTGAACACAGCCGTCACCGAAATAAATCAGAAGCTGAGCCGCGACAAAATGATTCTTGAGGCAACCGCCGACCTCATAGCTTCGGCGGACGACACGAGCGAGGAAAACATAAACAGGATAATAAGCGCGATTTCGCCGCTTATGGAAACGATAAAAATACGCGTGCTTATGCCGGACAACACCGTTCACGACCCGAGCGGAGCGGTTATTGACACGATGGGCAGCATATCGTTTGACGAGGAAGCGGCGCTCGGCGAGCATGTGTCAAACAGAATGACGAGCCTTGTGGACGGAAACACGCTTGTGCTGCGCCACTTTGTGCCGATTGTGAAGGAGGACGAAACGGTGGCGCTCGTGTACGGAACGACGATTCTGTCCGAGCTGCCGAACGACCTCAACATCGACAACATGTACAACGCGAGCGCGAAGGTGCTTATAGTGGACACCGACAACGGCGACCTCATTATGGACACGTGGCGCGGCGAGCTTGGCAACATACGCGACTTCAAGGTTCGCGGCACAAAAGAGGGCGACAGCTGGGAAACGAGCATGAACAACATATTTGAATGCGCAAGCGGTCACATGGCGTTTATGCCGACGGACAGCAACGAGTGGTACTACATGTACTACTCTCCTGCAAATATAAACAACTGGTCGCTCGCGGTAATCGTGCCGGAGAACGAGGCGATGAAAAATCTCCGCGCGGTGAGCAGAATCTTCCTTATATTCTCGATATTAATGGCTGTGGCGATAGCCGTTTACTACATATTCATGCGCCGCAGCACGAAACGCATTACCGAACAGGCGGTAGAACAGGCGGTGCTTGAGGAAAAGCTTCGAAAGGCGGAGGTCGCGGAACGCGCAAAAACGATGTTCCTGTCAAACATGTCACACGACATACGAACGCCGATGAACGCGATAATAGGCTTCGCGACGCTCGCGGAGGCGAACATCGACAACAAGGAGCGCGTGAATGAGTATCTCGCGAAAATCCTTTCGTCGGGCAACCACCTTCTGAGCCTTATAAACGACATTCTCGACATGAGCCGTATCGAGAGCGGCAAGCTGAATATTGAGGAAACGGAGTGCAATCTGTCCGACATATTCAAGGATATGCGCAACATCATGCAGACGCAGATGCAGTCGAAGCAGCTTAACTTCTACATGGACACGCTCGACGTTACGGACGAAGAGGTTTACTGCGACAAGCTGCATGTGAACCAGATGCTTTTAAATCTTCTGAGCAACGCGATAAAATTCACGCCCGCGGGCGGAACGGTATCGCTCACGATAGCTCAGAAGCCCGACGCGCCGACCGGTTACGCATCGTATGAGATACATATAAAGGACACCGGCATAGGCATGAGCGAGGAATTTTTAAAGCACGTGTTCGAGCCGTTCGAGCGTGAGAGAAACTCGACCGTGAGCGGCATACAGGGAACGGGTCTCGGTATGCCTATCGCGAAGAGCATAGTTGACGCGATGGGCGGCACGATAGCGGTACAGAGCGAATGCGGAAAGGGTACGGAGTTTATTATAAATCTGAAGCTGCGCCTTGTGAGCGAGCCGAAGAAATTCGGACGCATACACGAGCTTGAAGGGCTGCGCGCGCTCGTCGTTGACGACAGCTTCACGACGTGCGACAGCGTCGCGAAAATGCTTATGCGTATCGGTATGCG
>CANQQS010000040.1 GCA_947626045.1 uncultured Clostridia bacterium
TCGCTGCGCCTTAAAACAGCCTTGACGCGCGCGATAAGCTCCTTCGGGTCGAACGGCTTTACCATGTAGTCGTCCGCGCCGAGCTCAAGACCGAGCACCTTGTCGAATGTCTCGCCCTTCGCGGTAAGCATGATTATGGGAATATTGCTGACGCGCCGTATCTCGCGGCACACCTGCCAGCCGTCCATCTCCGGCATCATTACGTCGAGTATCACGATAGACGGCGCTTCCGATTTGAAAAGCTCCACCGCCTCCCTGCCGTTATGCGCAGTCACCGTTTCAAATCCGTCCTTTTCAAAATATACCTTTATCAGCTCCGAAATGTTGCTGTCGTCGTCCGCTATAAGCACCTTGTTGTTTGCCATGATTTTTCCTCCTTATCCTTTGATTACATATATTCTACCATAAAATATCGAATAAATAAAGTGTATTTTTAATTTCCTTCAAGATTTTGTATTGTATTCCCGCCGCAAAGGCGGTATAATGGATATACAAACGCATCGGAGGGTAAAAATGGATAAATTAAGTACTGTAGACCTTGCGCTGTTCGCGGGTCAGTCGAATATGTCGGGACGCGGCGACGCGAGCGAGGCGGCATTTTGTGACATTGAGGCGGGGTTTGAATATAAGCCGGTCAGTAAGCCCGACGCGCTTGTGCCGGTAAAAGAGCCGTTCGGTCTAGGCGAGGACAGGAAAGGCGCGCTCGACGATATACGCGCGGACGGCACGAACAAGCGCAGCGGCAGCATGGTGAGCGCGGCTGTGAACGAGTATTACAGCCGCACGAAAAGGAAACTCGTCGCGGTCAGCGCATCGAAGGGCGGCACGAACACCGAGGAATGGAAGGAAACGCTTATCGGCGACGCTGTGCGCCGTCTTTGTGACGCGAAAAAATTTCTCGCGGATAACAACATAAAAATCGGGAGAATATTTGTCGTGTGGTGTCAGGGCGAGAGCGACGGCGACGCGCAGAGAACGGCAGACGACTACATTGCGAACACTGACGGGCTGTTCCGAGAGTTTATAAAGTGCGGCGCGGAGAAAATCTTTGTCGTGCAAATAGGTCACTACAACTACGTAAAATATCCCGAAAATGCGGAGCGCGACGGCTTTTACGCCGTAATACGCGATGCTCAGGAGAAGCTGTGCGCCGAAAACGGCGACTACGTTCTCGCGGGCAGCTTTGAGCCGTACATAGCGGAAATGAAAGATCAATACCACTACCGCCAGTCGGCGTACAACGCCGTCGGCAAAACGGTGGGCGAAAATATAGCGAAATATTACGGAGGGGAATTATGATACGACTTTTTGACACGCACCGCGTCAGAGAAACGCGCGAGCTTGACGGAATGTGGGATTTTGAGGCGAACGGCAAAACGTATTCGCTGCCCGTACCCGGCTGTTGGGAGCAGCACCCCGACCTGCTCAACTACCGTGGACAGGGAACGTACACGAAAAAGGTTTACATAAAACGGCAAGGCAATATCCGCCTTGAATTTAAGGGAGTGAGCCACACCGCCGACGTGTATTTTGACGGCGAAAAAATAGCGCATCACTATAACGCGTTCACGCCGTTTTCGGCTGTTATTCCCGACGTGAGCGCAGGCGAGCATGAAATACGCGTCGATGTTGACAATTCCTTCGGCGAACACAGCGCGCTGCACATTCCCAACGACTACTACACCTACGGCGGCATATCTCGCCCCGTTTCGCTTGAATATATCGGCGATGTGTATATAGAGCGCGTGCGTTTCACGCCGTCGCTTACAGGCGGCAAATGGAGCGCGGAAACGGAGATTATTATTAAAAATATTTCAGATAAAGCGCAGACGGTAACGGTAAAGACTTCGCTCGCGGGCAATGAAGCGGAGCGCGAAATCGAAATCCCCGCCGCGTCGGAGACGACCATGACGTTTACGCAGGAATTTGACAACATACAGCCATGGTTTGTCGGCGAGCCGAATTTGTACGAGCTTACGGCACAGCTTTTTATCGGCGGTGAAACGGTTGACGATATGATAGAGCGCGTAGGCTTCCGCGTTGTCGAGGTCAAAAACTCCAAAATATATTTAAACGGCAAGCCCGTATTCATGAAGGGCTTTAACCGCCACGAGGACTACGCCGTTGACGGCTGTGCGGTTTCTTTGCAGCACATGGTACAGGACATGGATTTAATGCAGGACGCAAACGCGAACGCCGTCCGCACCTGCCACTACCCGAACGACGAGCGTTTTCTCGACCTGTGCGACGAGCGCGGCATAATGGTCTGGGAGGAAAACCACGCGCGCGGACTCGGATTAAAGGAGATGCAGAACCCGAATTTCGAGCGTCAGTGCGAGGACTGCATACGCGAGATGATCGAGAACCACTACAACCACCCCTCGATCGTGATATGGGGCATACTGAACGAGTGTGCGTCCGAGACGGACGAGGGGCGGAGAATGTACAAAAAGCAGTACGAGCAGATCAAGTCAATGGATAAAACGCGCCCGACAACCTCCGCGACGTGCCGCCACTTTACCGATATTTGCCTCGATTTGCCCGACGTTGTATCGTTTAATATGTACTCGAATTGGTACCAAGACTGCAATATTTCAAAGCGTAACGACGAGGAGATAGAGTGGATTTATAAATCGGGCGGCGCGGATAAGCCGATAATCGTGAGCGAGGTCGGCGCTGCCGCTATTTACGGCTACCGCGACAGAACACGCTGCAAATGGAGCGAGGAAGGTCAGTCGGACATACTGCGCGACAATCTCGATGTGTACTTAAACGACGACAGGATAAGCGGCGTGTTCGTCTGGCAGTTTGCCGACTGCCGCGTCACGGAGGAGGGCGAATGGTTCCGGAGCCGCGCACGCTGCCACAACAACAAGGGCGTCGTTGACGAGTACCGCCGCCCGAAAATCGCGTACGACACGGTTAAGGAGATGTTCGGACGACAAAATAAATAAATTGTATTGATAAAACCGCGGAAATATGATAGAATAAGTGCGTAATTTTTAACAATATATGCCATGAAAGGACGAAAAACAGATGAAATTAGGTATAGTGGGACTGCCGAATGTCGGCAAATCAACACTTTTTAACGCGATAACTCAGGCGGGCGCTGAAAGCGCGAACTACCCGTTCTGCACGATAGAGCCGAATGTCGGCATAGTCGATGTTCCCGACGAGCGTCTGGACAAGCTCGCCGAGATGTACCACCCGAAAAAGGTCACGCACGCTTATATTGAATTTGTGGACATCGCCGGACTTGTAAAGGGCGCGTCGAAGGGCGAGGGCTTGGGCAACAAGTTTTTGTCGCACATACGCGAGGTCGACGCGATCGTGCATGTCGTGCGCTGCTTTGAGGACTCGAACATCACGCACGTTGACGGCTCGATAGATCCGCTGCGCGACATCGAAACGATAAATTTGGAGCTTGTATTTTCCGACGCGGAGATAATCGACCGCCGCATCGAGCGCACAAAGAAGATGATGAAAGGCGACAAGTCGCTTGCCAAGGAGCTTGCGCTTTTGGAGCGCGTAAAGGCGGCGCTGGAGGATGGCAAGCCTGCACGCAGCCTCGAATACGACGAGGACGAAGCGGCGATTATGAAGGAAATCTCGCTTATTTCCATGAAACCGGTAATTTACGCGGCTAACGTCGCCGAGGACGACTTCTCGAAGGGCATAGAAAACAACGAATACGTGAACAAGGTAAAAGCTCTTGCCGAGAGCGAGGGCTCGGAGGTTATGCCGGTAAGCGCTCGAATAGAGGAAGAAATCGCACAGCTCGACGGCGATGAAAAAGCTATGTTCCTTGAAGAACTCGGCATGAACGAGTCGGGTCTCGACCGCCTTATAAAGGCAAGCTACACGCTTTTGGGCTTGATAAGCTACCTCACCGCCGGCGAGCCGGAGGTGCGCGCGTGGACGATAACGCGCGGCACAAAAGCGCCGCAGGCGGCGGGCAAGATACACAGCGATTTCGAGCGCGGCTTTATTCGCGCCGAGGTCGTGCATTACAACGACCTCATGGCTTGCGGCTCGATGGCTGCGGCAAAGGAAAAGGGACTTGTCCGCAGCGAGGGCAAGGAATACGTCATGCAGGACGGCGACATTGTGCTGTTCAGGTTTAATGTATAAAATGATTAAAAAAATGATTGAAAAAATACGCGGCATAATAAACGACAAGGGCGGCATGGGCAAGTTTATCCGCTATGTGTTCGTCGGCGGCAGCGCAGTAATAGTGGATTTCGCGGTGTTTGAAATAATACTGCTTATTCTCGGAAAAGATAACACGGTCACTATACTGTCCCACGCAATCAAGCCGGAAAAAATAGCGAACACCGCCGCAGTAATAATAGGCTTCATATACAGCTTCATATTAAACCGCACATGGGCGTTCAAATCGAAATCGAACGCGGTGCGGCAGATAATACTGATGATAATTCTGCTCGCGATTAACACCTTCATTTCCAACGAAGCAATCTCGTTTATGGGCAGGGTATTGAATATTCCGTTCACGCTCGCAAAGCCAATCATGCAGGTGGCTGTTGCAGTATGGAATTATTTCATATATGACAAAATCATTTACAGGAGTTGAAAAATATTGGACAAGATGCTCTCGGTAGTCATGCCGATATACAACGAAACGCAGATAGCCGTAGGTGTGGAGCGCACAATAGGCGTACTTGAAAAGGCGAATATCCCCTACGAGCTTATCCTTGTTGACGACGGCTCCACAAATAACGCGTGGAACGAAATGACCGATCTGGCGGCGAAGCACGAAACAATCACGGCTATAGCGTTAAGCCGCAACTTCGGCAAGGAAAGCGCGCTCTGTGCGGGGCTTGACGCAGTAAGAGGCGGCTGCTGTGTGTGCATAGATTCGGATATGCAGCACCCGCCCGAGATAATACCCGAAATGTACCGTCTCTGGCGAGACGAGGGCTACGAGGTCGTGGAGGGAGTAAAAAAAGCGCGTATCAAGGAAAACCCGATTTACCGCTTCTGCGCGAAATCATTTTACGGCATACTGAAAAAAATATCGGGTATAGATTTGCAGAACGCGTCGGACTTCCGTCTGCTCGATAAACTCGCGCTTGAAGCGTGGCGCTCGATGCCGGAGAAGGAAACATTTTTCCGCGGCATGTCGTCATGGATAGGATTTCGGAGAACACAGGTTTATTTTGATGTGGCGGAGCGCGAAATCGGCACATCGAGATGGTCTACGAAAGCGCTCGTGCGGCTCGCGGTAAACGCGATAACGTCATACTCGTCCGTACCTCTGTATTTCGCGACAATGTTCGGAGTGCTGTTTCTGATATTTTTTGTAATAATGTTTGTGCAGACGCTTTATATGAAGCTCAGAGGTTACGCACAGAGCGGCTTTACTACGGTAATTATTTTACAGCTCATAATTGGCTCGGTAATTATGATAAACATAGGCATAATCGGCATTTATATAAAGAAAATCTACGAGGAAGCTAAAAACCGTCCGCGCTACATCGTGCGGCGCGTTGTGAGAGGAAAGAAAGATGACGATTCTGAATAACATTTTTCTGTACGCGGCGATAGCCGTATGCGTTTTGGCGCTTGCGCTGAACATAGCGAAATACAGCGGCGTAAAGGCGCTGACCGAGCGTACGCCGGAAATGAAGAATAATATATATAATATTCTCATATGCGTTATCGCGGCTGCGGCGGTGTTTATCCGCATATATAAATTCGGCTCTGTCCCCGGCGGAATGAATCAGGACGGCGCAATGGCGGCGGTGGACGCGAAAGCCCTTGCCGACTACGCCACAGACCGCTACGGAATGTGGATGCCGGTACATCTGACCGCGTGGGGATACGGACAGATGAGCGCGCTGCTCTCGTATTTGATGGCACCGTTTGTAAAAATCGGCGGACTGTCGGCGTTTACGGCAAGACTGCCGCAGCTTTTGGTAAGCCTTGCGGGACTTGTCTGCCTGTATCTGTTTATACGCGATGTGTTCGGCAAAATTCCGGCGCTCATAGTCGCGGTGTTCGCCGCTATAAACCCGTGGCACATACTGCAAAGCCGCTGGGCGCTCGACTGCAACCTCTATCCCCACTTCTTCATGATGGGAATTTATTTTCTGCATAAGGGAATAAAACGCCGTCTGCATCTCATAATTTCGATGATAATGTTCGGCTTGTGTATGTACTGCTACGGCATATCGATCTACACAATGCCGGTCTTTCTGCTTGCCGCGTGCGTGTATCTGCTTGTGACGAAGCGTTTAAAAATCAAGGACGCGGTTATCGCGCTTGTAGTGTATCTTCTCGTGGCATGGCCCTTTATCACGACAATGGTGATAAATTTCCTAAAGCTCGACAGTATAAAAACGCCGTTTTTCACAATCCCGTATTTCCCGAACAGCGTCCGCTCGAACGACATACTTTTCTTCTCGGACAATATATGGCAGCAGCTAATCGCCAATTTCAAACAGCTGATGAACGTGACGCTTCTGCAAAAACCCGATTTACCCTGGAACGCGATAGACAAATTCGGCACGATGTACCTGTTCTCGATGCCGTTCGTGATAACCGGAATAATCGCGCTCGTTAAGGACTACAGAAAGAACGCGGGCGCAATACTCGCGCTGATTTTCCTGCTCACCGGAATATGGTGCGGACTTACGACAAACGGAGTAAACGTAAACCGCATAAACATAGTCTACTACCCGATAATCATAATGGCGGGCATAGGAATTTATTTTGTGATAAAGCAGATAAAATACTCGCATTTCCCGATAGCCGCGGCGTATGTGACGGCGTTTGTAATTTTCGCCGTGACATACTTCACGTCGTACGCGGACATGATGGACGGCTATTTCTTTAAGAATTTTAACGAAGCCGTAACATCGATAAAAGATACGGACGCGGATAAAATCTATATCACCGCCGACAGTCAGTACGAAGGCTCGCGGAACGTGAGCGAGATTTTGACGCTGTTCTGTCACGAAACGGACGCGGAATACTATCAGGGTAAAAAAACGGATGCGGACGGCAAAACCTTTAATGAGAAATACGTGTTCCAAAGCATAAAAAATATTGATATAGACCCGAACGAGGACGCGGTATACGTGGTAAAGGCGGACGATTTGCGGTATTTCGACGAGAGCAAATACGATTTTGAAAGCTTTGGAAACTATTACACTGTAAAGAGAAAGTAGGCGGCGCGAATGGATAAAATAAGCGTTATAGTTCCGTGCTACAACGAGCAGGAAGCGATACCGGCATTTTATAAAGCCGTCAACGATACGGCGGCGAAGATGAGCGGCGCGGAGTTTGAATATATTTTCGTAAACGACGGCTCAAAGGATAAGACAATCGACGTCATAAAAGAGATTGCGTCAAAGGACAGCCGCGTAAAATATGTATCATTCTCGCGCAATTTCGGCAAGGAAAGCGCGATGTACGCCGGTATGGAGTACGCGTCGGGCGATTACGTCGCGATAATGGACGTAGATCTGCAGGACCCGCCCGAGCTTCTCGCCGAGATGTACGATGATTTAAAAAGCGGCGAATACGACTGCGTCGCGTCAAGACGCGTAAACCGCAAAGGCGAGGCGAAGATCCGCTCGTTTTTCGCGCGCTGCTTCTACAAGCTGATAAATAAGATATCGCAGACCGAAATAGCCGACGGAGCGCGTGATTTCCGCATGATGACGCACCAAATGACGCAAAGCATACTGAGCCTTTGCGAGTACAACCGCTTTTCAAAGGGCATATTCGCGTGGGTGGGCTACAATGTAAAATGGCTCGAATTTGAAAACCGAGAGCGCGTTGCGGGCGAAACGAAGTGGTCGTTCTGGAAGCTTTTTAAATATTCGATAGACGGCATAGTGGGCTTCTCCACGATGCCGCTGACGATAGCCGCGTTCGTGGGAGTGCTGTTCTTCGCAAT
This sequence comes from uncultured Clostridia bacterium, assembly GCA_947626045.1. Lineage (GTDB taxonomy): Bacteria > Bacillota > Clostridia > UBA1381 > UBA1381 > Hominilimicola. The sequence goes on from CANQQS010000040.1 coordinate 7,925, forward strand.
CGCAATGGTGGGAATAATATTTATAATAGTGCGGCAGCTCGTATGGGGCGGCAGCGCTTACGGCTGGTCGTCAACAATATGTATACTGCTCCTGATAAGCGGGATACAGCTTTTCTGTATAGGGATATTGGGACAATATCTCGCGAAAACATATATGGAGGTCAAGAGAAGACCTATTTATATAGCGAAGGAAACAAACGCGGAAAAAACTAATCAAGGGGAATAAACATCAATGAGAGAATTAAAGGCATATTACAAGGAAAATAAAATATTCTGCATACTGCTCACCGTGCTTGCCGCGGCGGTGACTGTAACGCTTTTATCGGTCAACTTCAAAGGACATGATTACCCGTATCACATTCAGCGCTTGGCGTCAATAGCCGACGAAATACGAGTCAAGGGCATAGGCGCGTTCCCGATACGCATATTCAGCGCCAATGAATACGGCTACGGCTACGCCAGCCCGCTGTTTTACGGCGACATATTCATGTACCCGTTTGCGATTCTTGTTCTTTGCGGTATGAACGCCGTGTATGCTTACAGAATCATGCTTGTTTCAATCTATGCGCTGTGTTTTTTCGGAATGTATTTCGCGGCTGAGCAGATCTCGAAAAATACGCGGACGGCGGTAATGACGGCAAGTATCTATACATTTTCGGCGTATTTTGCGGTGGATATTTTTACGCGCAGTGCTCTGGGAGAGGCGTTCGCGTTTGCGTTCTGCCCTTATACGGCTTACGGATTTTACTGTACGGTCATAAATCCCGATATGCCGAAAAAGCACAGACTGTTTCTCGTTTTCGGCATGACGGGCATGATACTTTCACATCTGATATCAACCGTGGTAATAACGGTACTGATGGCGGTTTTTCTGCTTATATATCACAAAAACTGGATACGCGACAAAAAGATTATAATAAACTTTATTCTTCTTGCCGCGCTGACTCTTGCGCTGAGCGCGTTTTTTGTACTGCCGTTTCTTGAGCAGATATGCTCGTCGGAATTTTACGCCACGGCGGGAACGCACTGGAACAGCGAATCTTACGGACTGCCGTGGATAAGCTGGCTCGCGCCGCACGGATTCTGGAAGCTTCACGCGGCGGAGCGGTTCCCCGATATAGCGAAGGGAGTGTGGTTCCCCGGAGCGTTCGGCTTTATGCTTGTAACCTTAACCGTAATATGGCTTTTGAATTTCAAAAAACTTAAAGACAAAACTCCCGTGGGGCTTCTTATAGCCTCGATCGCTATCACGCTGATAATTACGGGAAAAATAATACCTTTGCATTATACGCATAAATTATTTGATTTTATGCGTCTGCCGTGGAGACTGTTTTTGTTTGCAACGTTTTTCCTCAGCATATTCGGCGGTTACGCGGTACACGTTTTAAAAAGCAAAGCCGTTGACCGGATCTTGCTCGCAATGATGATAATTCCGTGTTTTATAGTGGTATTGTCAAGCTATCAGATAATAGAAGCTGAAATCCCGAACATGAAGGACAAATACGAGCTTACAAGCGATAATATAGGCACGGGCTACGAGTATCTGCCGTATAAGCTGACGCAGACGGCTCAGTCCGATTTCAACGGCTATTTGCGCTCGATAGAAAAAACAGCCGTTCCCGACGATCCCGCGATCACGATAACCGATTTCGAAGACGACGGTCACGGGAGAATAAGTTTTTCCTTCAGCGGCAGCAACGGACAAGACGCGTCAATAGAAGTGCCGCTGCTGTATTACAAAGGCTATTCAGCTGTTGACGAAGCGAGCGGCGTGAAATATAAGGTAAGCGAATCGGACAGAGGCTTTGTTAATGTGAACATAGCGGACGCGGAGTCGGGAGAGATAAAAGTGAAATATACCGGCACGCCGATCCAGCATATAGCCGATATAATATCAATTTTGACGCTTGCGGGAATTTTACTGTATTTGTTCAAACCGTCGGTTTATGAAGCAATACTGAATAAAAAACACTGACGTGAAAGAGGTAATTTGAAAATGAAGAAAGCAGTTTCATTTGTAAAAACGCACAGATTTTTTACGGGAGCGGCGGCTGTGGTCACGTTTATCTTCGTTATAGCGCTGATACATAATTTCTGGACGCAGTTCGCCTCCGATGACTGGTGCTATATGTTCGTGTATGATCATTTCGGAAATCCGAATGAAAATTCACGCCGCGTAAGGAATATATTCGACGTTATCGTTTCTATGAAAAATCATTGGAAAATATGTAACGGACGCGTTGTCGCACACGGACTGCTTCAGCTTGTTCTGACAACCAGCTACCCGCATTTTCACAAAATAGTGTTTAACTTCGTAAACGCCTTTATGTATGTTCTGCTCGGGCTTGTAATATATCGTCATGCAACGTATAAAAAGCGCGATTCCGTGCTTCTGCTTGCCGGAATTTATATAATGATGTGGTTCTTCCTGCCGCAGTACGGCGTTACCGTTATGTGGGCGTCCGCCGCCGCAAACTATTGCTGGTGTACGGTAATAACACTCGCATATCTGCTTCCGTACAGAATGTATGCGGTGAACAGCGGGGCCGTAATGAAGGATTCAGTAAAAAATGCCGTTGTGATGGGCATACTTGGTTTATTCTCCGGCTGCACAAACGAAAATAGCGGCGGCGCGCTTGCACTGATGTGCATACTGTTTGTGCTCTATTACAAGCTGCGCGGTATTAAAATCCCCAAATGGTCTGTTTCGGGAATTATAGGAGTAATAATAGGCGCAATAGTTATGATTTCTGCGCCGGGCAATTACCGCATATCTTCAAAAGCTGATTTTGCCGAACTTATGAACCGCTTACAAAATGTGATAGATATATCAAAGCAGCTCTTGTTCGGACTGCTTATCATAATGTGTGTAATACTTTTTCTTGTATGGATCACAAATCGCGGCAAACATACGGACGAAACGGAAAAAGAACATATTTCAGATTGCTTTCCCGCAGTCATATATATTATAGGCGCAGCGGCTTCGATATTCGTTCTCATTTTTGCGGCGATGCGTCCGGAAAGAACGTGGTTTATAGGAGTTTGCCTTCTTATGATTACTATCGGATATTTCTATATGGAAATTAAGTTCCAATCGCTGCCGAAGTACCTGCCGCACGTATGCGCTGCGGCACTCGCAGTAGTTTTCACGGTGTCGCTTTACAGTGAATTGAGCCAGATCCATGTGACACACGTAAAAGGACAGGCTCAGAGAGCGGCTATTCTCACGGCTCTTGACGAAGGCAAAACAGAGGCGACTATCCAGTACTATCTGCATTCGGAATGTAAGCATGACGCTGCCGCAAGATTTTACTTTGTGTCGTATTTCAACACGTCGCCGGATGACTGGGTGAACGCATGGGCGGCGAAATATTATGGATTGGATAAAATTTATGGAGAATAATTACAACAGAGGTGCGAAAAAATGAAGAATAAAAAATTACAGTCTGCGGCAATAAAAACGCTGTCGCTCGGTAATATTGACAAACGCTTAATTTACGTGCTGTCATTCGCAATTCCGTTTTTATCGATGCTTATAATATACGCTATATTCGGCGTGTTCCCGTTCGGCGACAGAACGGCGCTCGTAATGGATTTAAACGGTCAGTACGCCGACTTTTTCGCGTTTTACCATCGCGTCCTGACGGGCGGAGACAGCCTGATGTATTCGTTTACAAAGGAAATGGGCGGCAATGTGTTTGGGCTTTTCGCGTATTATCTGTCAAGTCCGTTTTTCCTGCTCGCGCTGTTCTTTCCGATGTCGGCGATGCCCGAGGCGATAGCGCTTATCACGATGCTTAAAATCGGCTGCTGCGGGTTGGCGTTCGCGCTGTTTATCAATTATGTGTTCAAAAAATCGGATATATCCGTGCTGATTTTCTCGACAGCCTACGCTCTTATGACATATTCCATGCACTACGCGATGTGCATAATGTGGCTCGACGGAGCGATATGGCTGCCGATTATCCTGATAGGCGTTGAGCGGATATTGAACGGCAAATCGGGCTGGTGCTTCCTGCTCGCTTATGCCGCCTCGCTTTTTTCAAACTATTACACCGCGTATATGAATACGCTTTTTACCGTAATTTACTTTTTCTATCGTTATTTCTCCGGCGATAACAGGAAAAGCGTAAAGGACTTTCTCATAAAAATTGCAAAAATCGCGGGACTCGGCATTGTAGGCGTGCTGCTTTGCGCTGTCGTTCTGTATCCGACTTTTCTCGATATATTCAACGGTAAAATGGCGTCCGGCTCGTACGTGGCTCCGGGCTTCTGGAATATAGACATAACAAAAATTCCGCGCCGTCTTTTCCCTGCTCAGTACGACAGCATAACAAACAGCGGCAATCCGAATATATTCTGCGGAATGCTGTGCGGCGCAGCGATCGGCGTATTTTTCCTGAACCCGAAAATAAAGCTTAAAATAAAAATCGCCTCGCTTATAGTTTTTGCTGTATTCTTCACGAGCTTCTTTATAAAAAAAGTGGATATGGCGTGGCATATTTTTCAATACCCGAACTGGTATCCGTACAGATACGCCTACACCTTCTGCTTCTTCTCAACAATGACCGCGTTTATCGGATTTTCCTCGATAGACGGCGAAAAACGCGCTTGGGTGATCGCGGGACTTTGCGCATACGCGGCGCTTCTTGCGGCTGTATGGATTTTTGACAGCAGCGTATTTACAAACCGCACGCTAGCCATAATCGGTTGTATTTTTGCAGTGGTGTACATCATTGGCATGATAACTATTCAGTACATTCCGCGCAAAATCAGACCGTATATCTGTGCGGCATTGCTTATAATTACCTGCGGCGAGCTTATTTTAAACGGCAGCCGTACCATCATGGGACTTAACAGGGAATATGAGTATAAATCCCGAAGCGAATACTCCGAAAAGGTAAAGAATATAAGCGAAATGACAAAGTTCCTTAAAGAGTACGACAACGGACTGTACAGAGCGGAAAAAACTTTTTCGCGCACGGACAACGACGCGATGTCCTTCGGCTACAACGGCATGACTCATTACAGTTCCACCTACAATAATAATATGCTTCGCTTTAATTCATCTATGGGTATGCTGCAGGAGTATGTCCTGATAAGATATATGGGTTCGACGATTTTGACCGACAGCTTGCTCGGGGTGAAATACGTATCATCCGAATCGGAGGTAAACGATAAATACGAGGCGGTCAATGAAGGCGGAACGTATGCCGTATATGAAAACCCGTACGCACTGCCGTTCGGCTTTGCTGCGGACGAAAGCGCGCTCAATCAGCCGTCCTACGGCTCCTCAGCAATGGAAAATCAGGGCTTGTTCGCACAGTCGCTGCTGGGTGAAAATTTTGTAACACCGGTAAACAGTCGAAAAATATCTGACTCGGAAATAGAATTTACAGCCTCTGCCGACGGGGAATATTACTGGGATTTGAAAAATAAGTGGACAGGTGATATAGAGATTACAGTCAACGGCACGCCCGTCGGATACAAATATGACAAAAACGAAAAGAAGATTTTCTACCTCGGTGAATACAGAAACGGCGACATTGTTAGGGTAAAGCTGTCGTCGCCCATACAGTCCGATACAGCGCAGGTATCATGCGTTGACGCGGACAAATTCGGACAGGCATGCGAGGAGAAACGCAATGCTCACGCTCTTAACATAACAGATCACGGACATACTTGGTTAGAGGGCGAAATCAACGTTGACGAGGGGGAACTGCTGTTCACTACCATTCCGTATGAGAACGGCTGGACAGCATATGTAGATGGCGAGAAGACAGAGATTTTATCAGCACAGAACGCCTATATAGCCATTCGCACAGGCGCGGGCAAACATAAAATACGGCTTAAATATAATGTTCCGGGATTCATTCCATCCCTTTCAATATCGCTTCTCACGCTTGCCGGAATAATCATTGCGGCATACATGAAAAAGGCGAAGAAAGTCAAAGCGTTATAAAGTAAAAAGCGTCCTTCGGGACGCTTTTAACATTTTCCTTTGCTTTTGCACACCTCGCCGACGGGGCAAATATCGCATTTGGGGTTACGCGCGGTGCAGCACGCTCTGCCGTGTGCCACGAAACGGTGGCACGTCGCAAGCTGATACTCGCCGGGGATCAGTTTTTGAAGGTCGTACTCGACCTTTGTTGGGTCGTCGTTCGACGTGAGTCCTATACGCTTCGCTATACGCTTGCAGTGCGTGTCCACAACGACCGCGGGCTTGCCGAAAATGTCGCCAAGTACGAGGTTCGCTGTCTTTCTGCCCGTGCCGGCAAGACTTGTGAGATCCTCCATAGTATCCGGCACCTCGCCGCCGTACACCGCCAGAATACGGCGGCAGCACTCTATGATGTTGCGCGCCTTATTGCGGTAAAAGCCGCACGATTTAATGTCGTCGCAAAGCTCGTCATAATCGGCGTTCGCAAAATCCTCAGCTGTTTTGTATTTTCTGAATAAGTCCTTCGTCACAATGTTTACGCGCGCATCGGTGCACTGCGCCGAAAGCTGTGTCGCGATGAGCATTTGAAGCGGCGTGTCGTATTCGAGCGTGCATTTCACGTTCGGGTACGCCTCCTTGAGAAGAATACGCGCTCTTTCCGCGCGCTCTTTTTTTGTCATGTCCGCCGCCTCCCTTTACGTTTCTGACATTATTCTATCATATTTCTCATGTTTCGTCAATCGGTAGGGGAGAAATTTACGGGACGTCGAGGGCGCCGTCCCCTACACCCGTATTTTAAATTATGTGCCGTAGGGGCTGGCGCCCTCGACAGCCCATCAACATCCCTTATTCCTCCGCGCTCCACATCACGGTATTCGACTCATCCACGTAATTTACCGGCACGTCATGTATTCTCGTATCGACCGCCTCAACATCGTCAATCAAAAACGTTCCGTCCGGCTGCGCAGCCATTCTTATAAGCACGTCCCTTTCGGTGTAATCGTCGGAAATTTCCGCGTCCACATATATATTGCCATCGGTGTACATATTTATTGCGCGCACCGTTACAAGCTCCGCGCGTGGCTCGTAAAACAGCATATCGTTGTTAAACTGGCTTTCCAAAAACTCCGCCGTGCCGCACACGCGTGCCGCCGCTGCGTCACCGTTCGCAAACGCGGTGAAGAACCGTTCCGTAACGTCATAGCACGCTGTTGTCATATCTTCATAGTTATCATAAAGCGCGCGGCTTTCATAATCGTCTATTGCGGTAGGCTTCGTCCAATCTGTATTTACCGTCACGGTCATGGTATCTTCGTCAAACGTCACCGCACCCTTGTAGTACGTATCGTGTGCGCCGTCGTTCCACTTCACGTTGTTTGTGCCGCCTATGATATTTGCCACAGCGCGTATCGGCAAATACGCGCGCCCGTCGATAAGTGCGGGCGGTGTGAACGTGTAGCCGTTGGAATATTCCTTTGACCCGAGCTGGCAGTATTCTGTTATGCCCGCCGGCGACACCATCTCGATTATCGGCATATTTGCGTTCATCCGCTCTGTCGCGCCGTACATATACTTATCCGTTTCGGTTTTTACAAGCTCCTCACCCCATGAATAGCTCGGAAAATCGACATCGCCCATTCTGTCGGCGTACTTCGACTTGTCAACGTCGTAATGAACCGTAAAGCCGAGCGACTCGAACGTTTCGCGCAGCGGAACGTAAAAGCTGTCGGTGTGCGTCGCCTTTTGACTTTCGATGTAAATTATGTCGATGCCTTGATTTTTGCCGTCAACAACGAGCGTGCCGTTTTTAATGTCAAGCCCGTCAATCGACGCGAACGCTATTGTCGCGAACATTGCCGCCGCCGTTAGCGCCATAGCCGCCGCGGCAGCAGTGCGGCGCGAGAACGCGCCCGTACCCGCGCGCATTTTTATGAACCGCGCCTGCAGCTGCCTTGCTGACGCGCTCATGTGCGTTGTGTAAAATATCTTAAACATTGCGTGTTTCCTCCTTTTATCCTTCACTTAATCGTCACATACTCGCGCCGGCGGTAAATCACCGGCATTCCGCCGTCGCCGCTCTCGCCGAATACAACAAAATCCACCACATACGTTTCACCCTTTTTAAACACGAACGGCGAAAATGGCTGCTCTGCCAAAGCGACCTCGGTATGATTAAGCTCCGACGTCTTATAGCTCAAACCGGTACTGCTCTCTTTAAGAACAAGCTGAGCCGGACGCGCGGTCATAAGCCACGACTTCGCTTTCGGATTGTCTATATTCACCTTGGCGCGTACTCCGTTTACGTCCGCTCCCGTTATTTCAAAGCTTACTCCCTCGGCGGCTGTGTTGTGAAAATCCTTATCGTAATATGTAAACTTCCCTTGAAATCCCGACCACCCGTCATACTGCCGTTCCACTTCGTTAAAATCTCCGTTATACGATACAGTGGCAGGATCGATATAGCTGTGCGGGACATCGGGAAATTCCTGTTCATAATCGCCTATAAAGCTCATTATCTTCGAGCTGCCGACGGCAAAACAGACATAGATATGATTTTCGTCTACGGCTTTCCTGTCGCCGTCTCCCGTATAATCGAAATCTACTATCATGCAAGGAATATCGGGATTTTGATAGGGATCGCCCGGCAAAAATCCGCTGTTTTCTTCGGTAGCTGTGAATAGAGAGCGTCCGCCAGTCAGAAGAAAATCCCGGCTTCCTCTGTTACCCGCCGCTTGAGCGCTAAGCGTATGCTCGACATATCCGTAAGTATTTCTTATGTTAATACGATTTACCGTAACCGTTATAACACCGTCGGTAGATATTTCCTTAACCCAATCGGGTGCGGTGCTTAAATCGGTTGTTGTTTTTCCGCTTATGCCCGCAATCAAATATGCTTCGTTGTGCGTCCAATATTCCAAGCCGTCCGAACTGACGGCAGCCATTACAACAGTTGCGGTCGCCATAACAAACACGAGCGCCGCCGTCACAACTGCTGCCAATGTCCGCGAGAACCGCCCTCGTTTTGTGCGCATTTTTATGAACCGCGCCTGTAACTGCCGCGCTGACGCGCTCATGTGTGTTGTGTAAAATATCTTAAACATTGCGTGTTTCCTCCTTTTATCCTTTGTTTTGGGTGTGCGCAATATAAACCCCTCCGTCATTGCTTTGCAATGACACCTCCCCTAGTAGGGGAGGCATACGATATGAGCCGTCCACCGTAAGGCTCCCCTATCAGGGGAGCTGTCGCTGTAGGCGACTGAGGGGTTTTGGTGGGCGACCGCAAGGGTCGCCCCTACACCCGTATTTTAATTGTGTGCCGTAGGGGCTGGCGCCCTCGACAGCCCGTCCGCACGCCCACATTATTTACCCTTTTCCAGCATATTCAAAATCGTTTCCATATACATCCGCCGATGCGCGTCGTCCATGCCGTCAATCACAGCCATGTCACACGCGACCTCGCACGCCTCGCTTATATTCGCGGTCAAAAGGTACGCGAACGGATTAAACCAGTGCGCCGCGTTCACAAACATCATAAACCATTTTATAAGCAAGTCCCCGTGCTTGTAATGCGTAAGCTCGTGGCGGAACACCATTTCTTCAGCGTCAGCGTCCATACCCCCATCGGGTATGTAAACAACCGGAAACAGTGTCCCGACAAGCATCGGCGACCGCGCGCCGTGCAGGATACGCACGCGTATTTTACGCCGTATTCCGAGCTCCTTTTTCACGCGCTCAAAGCTTTCCCTTTTATCCAAATCTACGCTCGCGCGGCGTTTTCTTATAAGGAACACCGCGTAGCTTAAAACCGACGCTGCCGCGAACACGCACGCGCCGCCGAGCCACACGTACGCGGCGAGGTCGTAAAGTCGCACGCTTCTTCCCTGCGGCAGCGGCACCTCGCGGTACTCCATCGGCGTGTCCTCTATCACTACCGTTTTCGGGTCAAAATCCGCGTCCGGCGCGATGTTTTCCGTCTGTACTTCATTCGGAACATTTTGCGGCGCAATACGCTCAATACTTTGTTTCGGCACAAGCCGCCAGAACGGCAAAATCATAACGACAGCCGCGATTATCCACAAATTCCGCTGCCACATCGCCGGAAATTTCCGCAGCGCGAGCGGCTTTAGGGCGAGCAAAATAAGCGTCGCGCATGCGCCCGCCGCGCTCAAAAGCAGCACCGTCTTAAAAATTTCAAACATACATTTCTCCTACTCGTCGTCCTTGCCGTCAATTATTTTCCGTAGATTTTCAATCTCGTCGCGCGAAATTTCACGGCTTTCAAACAGCGATGCGACAAGATTTCCGACCGAGCCGTTGTAAAGCTTCGACAAAAACGATTTCGTTTCACTCATGCTGTAATCCTTCTTGTCCAGCACCGCGTAGTATAAATTCGACTTGCCCTTTCTCTCGTATGACACGACTCCCTTTTCGCAAAGGCGGACAAGCAGGGTACCCACTGTGTTCCTCGTCCACTTGTTATCGGAGGACAGTGATTTTAAAATTTCGCCGAGCGAGAGCGGAGCGTCCGCCTCCCACAGGATTTTCATCACCTCATATTCCGATTCGGTAACGGTTTGCCTTGCCATAATATCACCTCCCGTTTTAAGACTACCACTGTGGTCATAATTTTATTATACGCCTACATTTGTGGTCTGTCAAGTATTTTGTCAAATTTTTTTCTCGTTCATATTGATGTATTGATTTTTGGGCAAAAATGAAATATAATATAAGTTAGGTTAAAAACGGATCGAATAAATTAAGAAAGGATGATATTATGAACAAAAAATTTACCGCGTTTCTCGCGGCTGCAGCAATCGCCGCGTCATGCACTACCGCGTTCGCGCAGTACGAGCAGTACACGGGCGCGGAAGCCGACGGCATGACGCTCGGTCACTACACCGACGAGTTTAAGGCTGCCGACAGAGAAGAGACCGAAAAGCTCTACGAGAGCCGCCCGAAGAATGAAAGACGGTTCGAGTACCTGACGCGCGGACTTACCGCCGTTCCGGGCGACGGCGGCACTCTCGTAAGCTGGCGTTTCCTCGGCACCGACTCCGACAGTCTTTGCTACAATCTTTACAGAAACGGCGAAAAGCTCAATAACGAGCCGTTAAACGCGTCAAGCTACTTCGATATCGGCGCTCCGTCGTGCGCGAAGTACGAGCTGCGTGAGGTGGTTGACGGCGCGGAAAACGGTATTGCAACCGAAACGACCGCGTGGGATAAGAATTACATATCCTTTAAGGTCGAGGAACGCGCCGGCTACAATATCGATGACGGCTCGGTTGCCGACCTTGACGGCGACGGCGAGTTTGAGATCATTCTCCGCCGCATCCCCAGCATGGACACGACAAAGGAGCGTACCGACTATCCGCTAATCGAGGCTTACGACACCGACGGCACGCATATGTGGACGATCGACATCGGTCCGAACGAAATAAACGAGCATGACATAAACGTAATGGCGTACGATTTTAACGGCGACGGCAAGTCCGAGGTCGTTATGCGTTCATTTGAAGGCACTATCGACGGCGCGGGCAGCGAGATAGGCGACACGAACGGCGACAAGATAACCGATTACACAAAAAATCCGAGCAATCTCGCGATTTTCCAGGACAGACAGTACGTTGTTTCAACGCCGGAATTTCTGTCGGTATACGACGGCGAGACGGGCGCGGAGCTTGACAGAACCGACCTGCTCCCCGTAAAAGAGCCGCTTTCGGAGTGGTCGTACAACTACACCGACACAGGCAGACTTACGAAGCGCGCGAGCCATTATCTGTTCGGTCTCGCGTACCTCGACGGGGTTACGCCGAGCGTTGTAATGGTGCGCGGCGCGTGGGATAACGTGCGCGCTGCGGCGTGGCACCTCGACGAGAACGGTAAGTTCGTTGTTGACTGGCAGTGTCTCACGCCGAACAAAGCCGACGACGACAGCATTTGGGGTGCGTGGAACCACAATATGGCTGTTGCAGACGTGGATTTCGACGGCAAGGATGAAATTCTTTCAGGTCCGGCTGCTATAGACCACGACGGCACGCAGATGTACGCGACAAAGGCTTACGACAACGACGGCAAGGCGCAGAAGCTTCTCCACGGCGACGCGTTCGACGTTGCGAAGATGGATCCCGATTTTGACGGCTACCTCGTTTGGGCTTGCCACGAGAACCATCCGCTTATGGCGAACACCGATTTGCACGACGCACGCACCGGTCAGGTAGCGTGGGGCTACGGTAAGAACAAGGACACCGGCAGAAGCCGCGCGGGCGACATAGATCCGACACACAGAGGCTACGAGGTATGGGCTTCGACGGCGCAGAACCCGTCAACGTTTAAAGACGAAAGAATAACCGACAGCGTGTGGAATGAAATTTCATTCAGAAATCCCGACGGCTCGGAAGCGACTGTAAATTGTCTGCCCGTCAACTTCAAGGTTTACTGGGACGGCGATTTGCTGAGTGAGTTCCTCGACGATATCACGGTTTCAAAGTGGAACTGGGAGGATAAGACGGTCGATATTCTTATGACGGCGGACGGCTGCGCGTCAAACAGCGGCACAAAAGCCGTACCGTGCGCGGCTGCGGATATTTTCGGCGACTGGCGCGACGAGATAATCTTCAAGACGAAGGACGAAAAGGAAATAAGAATTTATTCGACGGCTATTTCGACATCGTACAAAATCCCGACGCTTATGCACGACTCCTATTACAGAGCGTCGATTGCGATGCAGAACAACCACTACAACCAGCCCGCGAACGTGAGCTACTACCTCGGTGCGGAAACTACGGAGGTGCCCGTATTCGAGGGTTACGTTATGAAGGACGGCGAGAAGCTTACAAATCCCGATTTGACGGGCACGCATCAGACGTACAAGATAACCGGCACAAAGCCGAGTACGTTCAGCATGAAGCTGCTCGCCGACAGTCCGAACGCGATTGTCGGAAACGACATTGTTAAGATAGATCCCGAGGACGATAAGGTCGTGCCGACGATAATTGACGGCAGAACGCTTGTGCCGGTGCGCTTTATCGCTGAAAACCTCGGCATGACCGTTGACTGGAACGGCGACACTCGCGAGGTAAGCTTCGCGGGTAACGGCTACAGTGTAAAAATGACGCTCGACAAGGCGGAATATACTGTAAACGACAAGCCGTACACGCTCGACGTTCCCGCTGCTTCGATAAACGACAGGACGATGATACCGCTGCGCGCAATGGCTGAGGCGGTCGGTATGCAGGTTGAGTGGGACGGCGAGAGAAAGCTTATCTACCTCGGCAAGCACGCGTTCTACGACAAGGACGAGTCCGACAGGTACGTTGAGGGTATGAAAACAGGCACAATTCCCGCTCCCGCGGCAACGCCCACGCCGGAGCCTACCGTTGACCCGTCGCTTACGGCGGAGCATACGGAGTACACCGACGACGCCGGCAACACATGGAATGTATACGTTGACGAGGATTTTGAAAGCTATAGCATCGGCGACACCGCGGGCTGGGCAGGCACAAAGCCCGCTCCGCTTGACAGTATCGGAGTGCTGTCAAGTGGCGGCAGCAAGGTTATGGGCATATCAGGCTCGTCGAAGGGTAACAGAAACGCCGTGTACACTGCTCCGTTCGCGATGAAGGACAACGCGCTTATCGAATTTGACTGGATGCCCGGCGAGTGTACAGGCGGAACGTCGTATGGCGAAATCCGTCTCGCCGACGCGAGCGGCAAGGTATTCCTCGGCATACGCGCCGTTGTCGGCACAGGTCTTGAATATTCCACCGGCGGTTCAATCTCGAACGGCGGACTTGAAACGGAAGCCTGGAAGAGCGCCGGTATAATGACCCTTACCAAAGCCTGTCATGTGAGCGTCACAGCCGATTTCGCGGCGAAAAAATGTACGCTCTCAATCAACGGCAAGAAGGTCGGCGATATGGAATTCTTTAACGCGGAGAACTTCGGTGCGATAGAGGTTCTCGCCGTAAGACAGGAAAAGAACTTCACATGGGCGACCGAAATCGACAATCTGAAAATCGGAATGCTTAAAAAACAGTAAAATTGCGACAAAACTCTTGCACTTTTGCGCGATACACTATATAATGTAGCATGAGTAATATTCAGAAAGGAAACATTAAGTATGGAAAAATACGAGAAGATGAAGTCGTTTGACCCCGAGGTTTACGCGGCTATTCAGGACGAGACAAACCG
>CANQQS010000041.1 GCA_947626045.1 uncultured Clostridia bacterium
TGTCGTAACGCCATATGTGGCACGACGCGACGGTGTACTCCGAGTCGGCTATAAAGATTACGAGGTACGGCTCCTTGTCCGCGTCGAAGTTTATTACCTCGCTGTACATAACGCCGCGCGGGTACGCGTCGCCGTTTGCAAAATCGAACGTGTCGCCCGCGTTTTCGGTGGTAAGCGTTCCGTAGGTGTAGATGTAGTCGTTCAGGGTGTAGGCGAAAATCGACGCGGTTCTGCCCTCGTTCTCGTCAGCCGACACGCCGCCGAGGTTAAGGCATGACATAAATATAAAAAGAGCGCAAAGCGCGGAAATAACCCGAAATACTCTCCTTTTCAACGTCACACCCCCCTCTTTGGGACATAAATATCCCGTAGTTTACATAATTCTACATCTATTATATCGGCGTGTGTGTGACATTTCAACGTGATTTTCTTTAAGAGCTTATTACAAGAATATGGCAAAAATTGCATAATAATACAAAAGACGGAGCGTGGGACGTCGAGGGCGCCGTCCCCTACACCCGTAATTTTGAAATTGCGCACCGTAGGGGCTGGCGCCCCGACAGCCCGTTAGCCTCTCCTTGAGGAGAGGTGGCATTGCGAAGCAATGACGGAGAGGTGGCAATATGTTTTTTACCACCTCTCAGTCGCCTTCGGCGACAGCTCCCCTCAAGTGAACAACACGCTTTGCGTGTTGTAGGTGTGTTCGCTTGCGAACAAACGCCGTAGCAAAGGGGAGCCTTTCGGCGAGCGGCGCATATCGTGAGCCTCCCCTACTAGGGGAGGTGGCGCCGAAGGCGTCGGAGGGGTTTGGGATTGATGCTACGAATAAACCCCTCAGTCACACTGCGTGTGACAGCTCCCCTAATAGGGGAGCCATACGGCGAGAGCCGCACATACACAAAAAAACGGGCAATGCCCGTTTTTTCTTATCTCTTACCTTCCACAAATTTTACCACATCGTCCACCGCAGCTTCAACCGTCTTTTCATCGGACGTTTGTGCGGTTCTTTCCTTATACTCGACTATTCCCTCGCCAATCTTTTTGCCGACGACTATTCTGACGGGAATACCTATAAGATCCGCATCCTTAAACTTAACGCCGGGGCGTTCGTTTCTGTCGTCGATAAGCGCGTCAATGCCCTTAGCCTTAAGCTCGTTATAGATTTTTTCAGCCGCCTCGGTCTGTTCCTCGTTTTTCGCGTTCACGGGTATTACGATAGCCTCGAACGGCGCGATAGACACGGGCCAGATAATGCCGTTCTCGTCGTTGTTCTGCTCGACCGCGGCTGACAGACAGCGCGTCACGCCTATGCCGTAGCAGCCCATTGTAACAACTTTGCTCCGGCCGTCCTCGTCTTGGAACGTAAGGCCGAGAGCATTTGAGTATTTCGTACCGAGCTTGAATATATGACCTACCTCGATACCCAGCGCCGTCTTGATCGGCTTACCGCATCTCGGGCAGGCGTCGCCCTCCTCGATAACGCGTATATCCGCAACGGTGTGCGGCGTGAAGTCCTTGCCGATATTGACGTTCTTGTAGTGCATATCCGTTTCGTTCGCGCCGATGATGAAGTTTTTCATCGTCTCGACCTCTTTGTCAACGTATACGGGAATGTCAAGTCCGACAGGGCCCGCGAAGCCGACCTCTGCGTTCGTGAGCTGTCTTACCATGTACGGCTCGGCAAGCTCCAAATCGTCTGTGCAGCCGACGAGGTTTTTAAGCTTAACCTCGTTAATCTCCCTGTCGCCGCGAACCATAGCCGCGATGTACTTATCGTCAGCCTTGTATATGATAGTCTTTGCGAAATTGTACGGTTCCGCGCCGAGGAACGACACAAGCTCCTCTATCGTGTGAACGTTCGGCGTGTGGATTTTTTCCATATCGCCGCCGTCCTCCGCCGAAGGTTTGGGCGCATTGACGCACTCCGCTTTTTCGTAGTTCGCCGCGTAGCCGCAGCAGTCGCAGTACGCTATACCGTCCTCGCCCACAGGCGATTTTACCATAAATTCCTGACTTCCGCTGCCGCCCATAGCGCCGCTGTCCGCGTCAACAACGGTGAAATCGAGACCGAGACGCTCAAATATCCTGTTGTACGCGTCGTACATCTTTTTGTAGCTCTCGTCAAGTCCCTCGTCGCTCGTGTCGAAGCTGTACGCGTCCTTCATCACAAATTCGCGGCTGCGTATAACGCCGAAACGCGGACGCGCCTCGTCGCGGTACTTCGTCTGTATCTGGTAAAGCGTCATCGGATATTCCTTGTACGACTTTACGTTGTCTATAACCGTCTGCGTGAAAAGTTCCTCGTGCGTCGGTCCGAGGCAGTAGTCGCGGTCGTAGCGGTCTTTGAGCTTGAACATGCTCGCGCCGAACACGTCCCACCTGCCCGAAGCCTGATACGCCTCCGCCGGCAGAAGCGCGGGCATCAAAAGCTCCTGCGCGCCGGCGTTGTTCATTTCCTCTCTTATGATTTTCTCAACCTTCTGCAGCACGCGCAGTCCGAGCGGCAGATACGAGTAAATACCCGAGCCGAGTCTGCGTATCATCGCCGCGCGCAGCATCAGCTTATGGCTTGTTATTTCAGCGTCCGCCGGCACCTCGCGAAGAGTGGGCAGAAGTAAATTTGACATTCTCATTATCGTTTGTTCCTTTCATATTAATACTTATCGCTCTTTATAAGCGTGCCGATACCGGTTTTCGTGAAAATCTCGAGCAGCAGGCAGTGCGGCACGCGTCCGTCTATTATGTGCGCGCCCGCGACGCCCTCTTTTATCGCGTCGAGACAGCCGAGTATCTTCGGTATCATGCCGCCGCTAATCGTGCCGTTGTCGATGAGCGGCTGTATTTCATTCTCGTGTACCTCGTAAATTATATCGCCGTTTTTATCCTTAACGCCCTCAACATCGGTGAGCAGAATAAGCTTTTCCGCCTGCACAGCCGACGCGACCGCCGCCGCGACGGTATCGGCGTTGATGTTGTAGCTGTTGCCGTCGTCGTCCGTACCGATCGGGGCGATTACGGGAATGTACTGATCCGATGCAAGCAGGTCGATAAGGCAGTGCTTTATATGCACGATGTCGCCGACGTAGCCAATATCGACCTTCTCCCCGTCAACCTCGGCGTACTGCTTTTTACATTCTATAAAGCTGCCGTCAATGCCGCTTATGCCGACGGCGCGTCCGCCCTTTTTGCTGATGAGCGACACTATCTCCTTGTTCGTCTTGCCGATAAGCACCTGCTGCGCCGTCTGCATCGTAACGTCGTCCGTTACCCTCAGACCGTTCACAAACGTGCTTTTTACGCCCCTGTCGCTTAACGCCTTTGAAATGTCGGGGCCGCCGCCATGCACGACGATAGGATTTAAGCCTATAAACTTCAGAAGCGTTATGTCCTCCATTACGGAGTTTTTAAGCTCGTCGTTAATCATGGCGTTGCCGCCGTACTTCACGACTATCGTTTTGCCCGAAAACTTTTGTATGTACGGCAGGGCTTCAATAAGTATGCCCGCTTTTTCAATAAGCTCGTCCATTTTTTCCATATACGTTGTTCACCCCATATTATAAGTAAAATCCCGCATTTGCGAGAGCCGTTTTCTCGTCCAGTCCGAACATTAAATTCATGTTCTGCACAGCCTGACCCGCCGCGCCCTTGACTATGTTGTCGAGCGCCGACACAACGACCGCTCTTTGAAGCCGCTTGTCGTAGCACACGCCAATGTCCACGAAATTCGAGCCTGCGACGTGTTTCGTTTCGGGAAGCTCGCCGACCTCCTTCACTCTCACGAAAAACTCGTCCTTGTAAAATTCCTTATACAACTCTACAAGCTCCTCCGCGCTCGACGGTCGGTTGAGGTTTACATAAATCGTCGAGAGTATGCCGCGCTTCTGCGGTATAAGATGCGGCGTAAACGAAATTATAATCGGCTCGCCGGCGATATTGGAAAGCTCCTGCTCTATCTCCGATGTGTGGCGGTGGTTCGTGACCTTGTACGCCTTCGTCGTCTCCGTACACTCGCAGAAATGGTTCTGCAGCGACAGTCCGCGTCCGGCGCCCGTCACACCCGATTTCGCGTCGACGATTATATTTTTCGTTTCGGCTATCTTACCGGCCAGAAGCGGAGCCGCGCCCAAAATCGAACAGGTCGTGTAGCAGCCCGGGTTGCCTATAAGTCTCGCCTTTTTGATTTTCTCGCGGTGAAGCTCCGGCAGACCGTACACCGACTCCTTCAAAAGCTCGGGCGACGAGTGCTTTTCACCGTACCATTCCTCGTACACAGCCGCGTCGTCGTAGCGGTAGTCGCCGCTCAAATCTATCACCTTAAGTCCCTTTTCAATAAGCGACGGAATGACCGTCTTTGACGCGCCGTGCGGCAGAGCCGTAAACGCCACGTCGCACTGTGCCGCCCTGTCAAGGTCGAGTTCCTCGCACTCCTTTTCGAGAATATGTCTTAAATTCTGGTACACGTCGCTTATCTTCTGTCCGGCAAAGCTCTGCGAGCCGAGTATTTCAATGCTCACATTCGGGTGGTTCGTAAGGAGCCTTACAAGCTCAATACCCGCGTAGCCGGTCGCGCCGAGAACAGCAGCCTTTATCATCGTTTATCCTTCTTTCTTTTAATCTCGGCTATATATTATACAATAAAATACGCGATTTGTAAAGAATAATTTTACAGTATATTTTCAAGACAAATCCTGTAATCTCTGGGCAAATTCTCTATAAGCACCCCGAGCGAGCGGCAGCGGGCGTACGCATCGGATTTTTCCCCGTCCCCGGCGTAGCTCATAAGCTCCGAAACGCTCTTTTCTATCTCGTCAAGACGGGTGTGGTTACCGGTGGCGGTCAGAAATACGCGCCTCTCGTCAACCGCGCCGCGCAGCCGCTCTATATCGCTCATGGCGGCGTCATAATCCTCCGCGTTTATTTTTTCCGCGACGGAATTGTTTATTTCCGTAAGCTCGCCTGAAATTTTATTCATTTTATCTGTATAAATAAAACTTCCTCCGACTATCGCGGCGGAAATTATAAAAGCCGCTGTTACTCCCCTCATTGCTTTTCCTCCTTAAGCTGCACAAAAAGCTTGTCGTCCATGTCGAGCGACGCGACAAACACGTTCCTCACGCCGTTCACGCCGCGCTTTTTAAGCTCGTTTTCGAGCCACCCCGCCGTTTTGCCGCTGCGCATAAGCTCGTACTTGTTGAGTCTGCCGTCGGCTACGAGCATATACGGCAGACCGCCCTTGCTTATCGTGCTTGACGTCATATCCTCGACCGTCACCGCGCGCGCCTCTGTTTTCGGTATGACGCTTAATTTTCCGCTCGTCTCGATAACGGCTACCTCCACGTCGGCGATATTCGGGCAGTTGTTTAATCGCAGTTCCTCCATGAGGTCGTTTAAGTTAAAGCGCATACGCCGCATTTCGCCCTCGTTTATGTGACCGTTGTATATGACCATGCTCGGCTCGCCGCTCAAAAACTTCCTGACCGTCTTGCTTTTAAGGCTAAGCTGCGACGTTACGACCTCCGCCACAAGCAGTGTCAGCACCGGCACAATGCCCGAAAACAGCGGTATTTCCACCGACTCCATAGGTATCGACGCCAGATCGGAAATCATTATCGCGACGACAAGCTCCGACGGCTGAAGCTCGCCGAGCTGCCGCTTGCCCATTATTCTGAGTGAGAGTATCACGATCGAGTACAGTATCAACGTTCGTATCGCAAGCACCATATCCGTTACCTCCGCAGGATTTATTTCATCTTATCGTTTCCGCTTTAATTGAAAATTATGTATTTACTTTCGCGCGTTAAAGTGGTACAATATATGTAATCAAATCATAAGGAGCAAAAAAAGATGAAGGAAATGAACGACAAAAGCACGGATATACTGTTTAAGGCTATTCTTACGCTCCGCACGGTTGACGAGTGCCGAAGATTTTTCGCCGACCTCTGCACCATAACGGAGCTGAAATCCATAAGCCAGCGTATGGAGGTCGCGCTTATGCTGAAGGAAGGCAGCGTGTACACCGACATTGCCGAGAAAACGGGCGCGTCAACCGCCACGATAAGCCGCGTGAACAGATGTATAAATTATGGCTCGGACGGCTATAATTTAGTGATTGACAGAATGGAGAAAACAGATGAGCCGCTATAAGGATTTCGCCGAGGTCTACGACCGCCTTATGAAAAAGGACGTGGACTACGAAAAATGGGCTGACTATATAGAAAATTTATTCGATTACTGCGGCGTGAACCCGTCGCTTGTGTGCGACGTGGCGTGCGGCACCGGCAACATCACGATCCCGCTCGCGCGGCGCGGCTACGATATGACGGGCGTTGACGTTTCGGAAAGCATGCTCAATATCGCGCGCGGAAAGTCGGAGGGACTTAATATCTTATACCTGTGCCAGAGCATGACAAAAATCGATCTCTACGGCACAATGGGCGCGTTCCTCTGCATGATTGACGGCGTGAATTACTGTTTGTCCCCGAAATCGCTGCTCGCATTTTTCACGAAAATCAAGACGTGCTTCACAGACGACGGCGCGCCGTTTATTTTTGATATAAGCACCGAGTACAAGCTCAAGAACGTCATAGGCTCAAACACGTTCGTCCACTCGGAAAAGGACGTTTTCTACACGTGGCAGAACAGGTACATCGAGAGCAGGCGGCTGTCGGACATGTTCCTGACGTTTTTCGTAAAAGACGGACATTCCTACCGCCGATTTGAGGAACGCCACCTGCAGAGGGCGTGGAGAGCGGAGGAAATCATATCACTGCTTAAAAGAGCGGGATTTAATAAAATTGACGTGTTCGGCGAATTGTCGTTCGATAAGCCGAAAGAGAACGAGGAAAGAATTGTTTTCGCCGCAAGATAGGGCGAAAAAAGACAATAAATCGCTCATTTTTGCTTGATTTTTCCATGATTTTGTGATATAGTTATATGGTTAGAGATAAAAAATCGGAAACACTTTTTGGGAGGAAATTATGGCGAAGAAAACCGAGGATTTAAAGCTTGACATGGAAGCTATCAACAATCAGCATATCGTTGATGTTGACCTCGACAAGGAAATGAAAAAGGCGTATATAGACTACGCGATGAGCGTTATCGTGAGCCGTGCGCTGCCCGACGTAAGGGACGGTATGAAGCCGGTTCACAGACGTATATTATATGATATGTACGAGTCGAATCTTCTCTACGAGAACGACTTCAAGAAATCCGCCGCCACCGTCGGAGACGTGCTTGGTAAGTACCACCCCCACGGCGACGCTTCGGTATACGACGCGATGGTGCGCATGGCGCAGGACTTCTCGCTGCGTTACCCGCTCGTTCAGGGCAAGGGCAACTTCGGCAGCGTGGACGGCGACCCGCCCGCCGCTTACCGTTACACAGAGGCTAAAATGTCCAAAATATCGGAGCTTATGCTTACCGATATTGAGAAGGAAACGGTCGATTTCGTGCCGAACTACGACGATAAAATTCCCGAGCCCGACGTTCTGCCGTCGCGTTTCCCGAATTTGCTCGTAAACGGCAGCGCGGGTATCGCGGTCGGTATGGCTACGAATATTCCGCCGCACAACCTCACCGAGGTTATAGACGGTATTATTGCGGTTATCGACGACCCAATGATTACGATTGAAGAGCTTATGACTCACATTCAGGGTCCCGACTTTCCGACAGGCGGCGTT
This sequence comes from uncultured Clostridia bacterium, assembly GCA_947626045.1. Lineage (GTDB taxonomy): Bacteria > Bacillota > Clostridia > UBA1381 > UBA1381 > Hominilimicola. Next base: position 7,680 of record CANQQS010000041.1, read on the forward strand.
ATCATGGGCAGGAGCGGCATAAGAAACGCGTATACCACCGGACGCGGACGCATAATTCTCCGCGCCGAAGCCGAAATCGAGGAGCATAACGGCAGGAACAGAATTATCGTCACGGAAATTCCGTATCAGGTAAACAAGGCGAAGCTCGAAAAGCACATAAACGAGCTTGCGCGCGACGGTAAAATTGACGGTATCGCCTCGACGCGCGACGAGTCGACCGAGGTTATACGTCTCGTGATAGACTTAAAGCGCGACGCGAATCCGAATGTCGTGCTGAATAACCTCTACAAATACACGCAGATGCAGGACACGTTCGGCGTGATACTGCTCGCGCTCGTGGATAAAGAGCCGAAAATACTCAACCTGCGCGAAATGATAGACTATTACATCGCGCACCAGGAGGACGTTATAACGCGCCGCACGAATTTTGAGCTTAGTAAGGCTCTCGCGCGTGCGCATATCCTTGAGGGTTACAAAATTGTTATAGACAACGTCGAGGAGGTTATACGCATTATACGCGCCTCAAAGGGCATACAGGAGGCGAAGGAAGCGCTGTGCGCAAGGTTTGCGCTGTCGGACGAGCAGGCGGACGCTATCGTAAAGATGCAGCTCGGCAGACTGTCCGGTATGGAGCGTGAAAAGATTGAGGACGAGTACCGCGACGTTACAGCGAAAATCGCGCATTACCGCGAAATTCTCGCGAATGAAAGCATGGTTCTTGAGATTATAAAAACCGACCTCACCGACATAAAGAACAAGTACGGCGACGAAAGACGCACAAAGATTTCCTCGATTTCGACCGAGATAGATATTGACGATCTCATTGACGAGGAGGATATAGTCGTAACGCTGACGCACACCGGCTACACAAAGCGCGTTCCGGCCGACACGTACCATTCGCAGAGGCGCGGCGGACGCGGCATAACGGGCATGAGTACGAAGGAGGAGGATTTCGTCGAGCATATCTTAACGACCTCCACTCACAACACGCTTCTGTTCTTCACGACGCGCGGCACGGTGTACAAGCTGCGCGGCTACCAGATACCCGAGGGCAGCCGCCAGTCGAAGGGTACGGCGATAGTAAATCTGCTGCCTTTGGAGAACGACGAAAAAATCACGGCGATTATTCCAATCAAGGAGTTCCGCGAGGGCGGCTATCTCACGTTTGTGACGCGCGGCGGTCTTATCAAGAAAACCGATATTATGGATTATTCGAGGATAAGAAACGGCGGCTTAAGGGCAATCGACCTCGCCGAGGGTGACGAGCTTATACGCGTCCAGCTTACGGACGGCACGAAGGACGTTATTTTGTCCACGCATGACGGCTACGCAATTCGCTTTAACGAAAGCGAGGTGCGCCACACCGGCAGAACGACGCGCGGCGTTAAGGCGATAACGCTCCGCAAGGGCGATTATATAGTGGGCTTCTCGCTCGCGAGAGAGGGCAGCGAGCTTTTGGCTGTAACCGAGAACGGCTACGGCAAGAAAACGCCGCTCGACGAATACAGAAAGCAGTCGCGCGGCGGCAAGGGTATATTCACGTACAAGCTGACCGACAAAACCGGCAAGCTCGCCGGTATGCGCGCCGTTACGGACGAGGACGATATTATACTCATCACGTCCGAGGGCGTTATAATAAGAATGCACACCGAGGACATTTCCACGTACAGCCGTCACACGCAGGGCGTTAAGCTTATGCGTCTCGCGGACAACGTTATTGTCGCGAATATCGCGAGAGCGCCGCGCGACGAAGAGGAAACCGAGGCTTCGGAAGGAGAGAATGAAGAATGAAAAGAAAACTGACATTTCTGGCAGCGGCTGTAACAGCCGTTTCAATGCTTATCGCGTCATGCGGCGCGGGTGACACGGAGGGACTTAGTATGGACAAGGAAACGCTCGAAAAGCTCAAGGTAGACCCCGAGCTTGTGAAAAACACCGTAAATGCAACGATTTACCTTGAGGACGGCGATGAGATAGAGCTTGAGCTTTATCCCGACCTTGCGCCCGAAACGGTTGAAAACTTCGTTATGCTCGCGGAGGACGGCTTCTATGACGGCACGATTTTCCACAGAGTTATCGAGGACTTTATGATACAGGGCGGCGGCTACGATGAGAACCTCAAAAAGCAGAACGCCGACGCTGTAAAGGGCGAATTTGAGGCGAACGGCTTCGAAAACACGCTTTCGCACGTGCGCGGAGTTATCTCTATGGCGCGCGCCCGCGATATGAACAGCGCCACGAGCCAGTTCTTTATCGTGCAGCAGGATTCTCCGCACCTCGACGGTCAGTACGCGGCATTCGGCAGAGTTACGGACGGTATGGACGTCGTTGACGATATTGCGTCGGTGAGAACGGGCTACGTTGAGGCGCAGGGCATGGACGATGTGCCGGTTGACCCTATAGTGATAGACACGATAGAAATAACGTCGGGCGGCTCGAAGAATGTTGACAGCGGTGATAAGGACAGCGACGACGATAAGCCGTCCAAGTCCTCGTCCAAGTCAACGCCAAAGCCCGCGTCAAGCGCAACCTCAAAGCCGATTGTTTCATCTCCGCGTCCCCTCAATCCGACAGACAATGATGATGAATTTGATGATGAATACGACGAGGAATATGACGATGATATACCCAACGACCGCAGCGATATTGCCGACGAGGACGGTATCGCACGAGGCGATTTGAGAGATTTGTTGACTTAAATCAAAGGAGAAAAAGGATAGCGCGCGCTATCCTTTTTTGTGTGCGGTATTTCGTAGGGGCGACCCTCGCGGTCGCCCGTTTTAATTGCGCACAGCTGAAAATAAATCTTGTAAATCGTGAGAAAATTTGATATACTTGTATCAGCGGAGAAATCCGTTACATAGTAAAGCTATGCGGAGAAGGCAAAGATTTTCTTAACGGTGTTTACACCGGCGGTTATGCCCACCTTTAACTTATACAGGCTTGAAGCCGAGTACGGGGAAAGGAGGGAGCGCTTATGAAAAATGAGCGCGCGTATTATGAGCAAGGATTTGCTTTGGGTAATACTCAAGGTAGTCCTGGAAGTTATCGTAATATTGATAGACTTCTACATAAACGTAAAATAGCCGCCCTCGTCCAAAGCGGCTATTTTAAAATAGTATCAATTTGGGCATAACCGTTTGAGGTCATTGCCTTTTTCTGTTTATATTATACTACACATTTCCCGTTTTGTCAATAGCTTGCCGCGCGGAAACATAAACAGAGTTGCGCTCCCCCGTTTCCGTAGGGGCGAACCGTGTTCGCCCGCGGGCGGCTGATAGCCGCCCCTACGGTGTGAAAATTTATAAAATGCGGACGTAGGGGCGACCCTCGCGGTCGCCCGCCACGCGCAATTAAAACGGGCGACCGCAAGGGTCGCCCCTACGTAAACGCGCATTATCTTCTCTTTGCATATCTTTCTCTAAGCTTATCGAGATGCTCGTTATAGAAATGCGACTGCATTCTCGGGAATGCCTTAATAAGTCTATGCTGGAACAAATGCTTCTCCTCAACAATAGCCGCGTACTTCTTTTTAAGCTCCTCGGCGTTCTCGCTGTACTTACGGCGCAGCTCCTTTGCTTCCTCGCTGTCGAATATCTCCTCGCCTTTCTCAGCGACAGCCTTCGCGCCGCCGTAAACCTTCTCGCCTATACCGTCCGATACAGCGCGTATCTTAGCCGCAAGCTCCTCCATACCGCGCATACGGCTCGTGAGGTGGTTTATTGCCACTACCGTAACAACCGCGTCCGCGACAAACACAGCCGCCAAAACGCATATAACCGTCACGCCGAGCGCGAACGGCACAGCGCGCACAAGTCCGAGTATCGGCGGGTGAATGAGCTTCATCAGCGCGACGCATATCGCGCCCCACGCGAGCGAAAACAGCAGACAAATATAACCGCCAAGATTAAGCGGCTGATTTGAGTAGTCCCACCAGCGCGCGTGAAATATCTTGTCGAGCGCGAAGCCCGTCACAAGCTCGAGCGCCGACGTGAGAATTACCGAGCCGACAAACAGAAGCGGGATATTGTTCTCGAGCGGCGTAAGACATATCACGACGACCGCGCCGCCGACACCGTATATTGGACATATCGGACCGTTCAGGAAGCCGCTGTTCACAAACCGCTGCTCGACAAGTCCGCGGTATATTACCTCGATACACCAGCCGAGAAAGCCGTATATGAAAAACAGCGCGATTATTTCATAAACCGTGTACCCCAAAATCATGTTTATCCCTCCGTTTATTTTGTGCTTTTATCTATTTCCTCACCGTCAAGCTTTGAGTAAACTATTTTCTGACTGTGATAAAGTCCGTAGTAGCCGGACATCATATACGCCACTCCCGCGGCTATCGCGAACAGTATAAAGCCCTGCGCACCGAAAAGCTCCACGCTCAGTATTATTGACGCTATCGGGCAGTTTAACACGCCGCAGAACATGGATATAAGTCCCAGCGCCGCGCCGAAGCCGGGCGGCAGACCGATAAGTCCCGCGATAAAGCAGCCGAACGTCGAGCCTATAAAGAATGTCGGCACTATCTCGCCGCCTTTAAATCCCGAGCCTATCGTTATCGCCGTAAACGCAATTTTGAGCGCCCACGCCCAGCCGTTGTCGATGTGCGCGAATGTTACCGCGCGCGTTATCACGTCCATACCCGAGCCGTTGTAGTCGCGCGTTCCCGAAAGGTACGTGAGCGCGATGATCGCCGCGCCGCCGACCGCTATGCGCAGGTACGGGTTTTTGAACCATATCCGCATGTACCGCGCGGTGTAGTGCATTACGGTGCAGAATATTATGCTAAGCTCCGCGCACAGCACGGCTATTAAAATCGTACGCAGCATATTAACCGTCGTTACCTCCGGCACGAGCAGTATCTGAAAGCTTGTCGGTTCAAGTCCGAACATCATAACCACGATGTACGCGCTTATCGATGATATAAGGCACGGCACTATTCCCGGGTAATACATATGCCCTATACTAGATATGCCGAGCGCGAAAAACGCAGCCGTTACGGGCGTTCCGAACAGCGCCGAAAACACCGCGCTCATGCCGCACATTATGACGATGTGCATAAACCGTTTCTCGGTCTTAAAAAGCTTGCCTATCGCCGTTCCGATACTTCCGCCGAGCTGCAGCGCCGCGCCCTCACGTCCCGCGCTGCCGCCGAAAAGGTGCGTTACCGCGGTGCTTACGAATATGAGCGGCGATATTATAAACGGCACGCCGTCATGACTGCGTATCGAATCGATTATGCTGTCGGTGCCGCGGTTCCGGAGCATGTTCGTTTTTTTGTACAGCCACACTATCAAAAGACCGCCGACGGGCATTAAAAACACAAGATAATCGTATTTTAAAAACAGCGTGTCCGCGCCGTGTACGGCTGTGTGGAACACCGCTCCGACAACGCCGCCCGCGATGCCTATCACAGCCGATATTATTCCCCACCTCAAAAAAACCTTTGTATATTCCAACGCGGAGCGCAGCTTCGCCGATATAAGCTCCTTGTACATTACGTATGCCCCCAATTCTTTCCTGACAAATATTTTACCACACCGCGCCGTCATTTTCAACCCCCGAAGGATATACTGACATTTTATTCATATTCCGCCGCCGCTGTCATACAATTTACTATATAGTAATTAAATTGGAGGACAAAGCTATGGAATTGATTAAGGAAAATGTTACCGTAAATCAGGTGTGCTGCAAAGGCGCGGTCAAAACGCAGATAGACGAGGATATTATAGTGCCGGACGTGAAGCCGGACATACTGAAAATACTCCAGCTTGACGCGTCCGCGTGCGTCACCGACAAGAGCGTGTCGGACGGCAGAGCGGGCGTGAGCGGCAGGGCGCAGGTTAAAATCCTTTACATACCCGACAGCGAGAGCGAAAATATAAAGAGCATTATCACATCGTTCGACTTTTCACAGAATATAGACAATAAAAATATCGGTCAGAATATGAAGGCGCTCGTCACCGCGAACGTCGATAACGCGGAGTTTTCACTCACGAACAGCCGCAAGCTGCGCGTAAGGCTCACAGTGTGCCTTGACTACGAAATCGTCGAGGAAAAGAACGTCGAAATCGCGGTAGACACGTCCGGCTCGGACAGCGCCGAAGTGCTTAAGGAAACGGTGTCGCTGCAGAACTGCGTGGGGCTGCGCGAGGAGGAGTTTACGCTCAGTGACAGCATAGAAATACCGTCCACGCAGACGGCGATAAACGAGATTTTAAAAGCCGACGCGCGCGTTACCGACGCGGAGTACAAGACCGTTACCGGCAAAATCGCCGCGAAGGGTGCGGCTGCGGTTTCGGTGCTGTACACAGATGATGAAAATAAAATTCGCTTCATGGAAGCCGAGATACCGTTTACGGAGGTGTTCGACTGTCCCGACGCGGGCGACGATACGGTCTGCGACATCGATTACTGCGTGTCGGACATTCGCTGTGAGGCGCAGGAGGACGCCGACGGCGACAGGCGCGTCATATTTGTGGAAATAACCGTTCTCGCGCAGATCAAGGCGGCGGACAACGTCGTTATTGACATAATCAGCGACTGCTACGAGCCGTACATGAACACGCAGCTTATCAAGGAAGAAACGGAGCTTGAGGAAATAATCGCGCGTCCGTCGGCGCAGAACACGATACGCGAAACGGTCGAGGCTGGCGGCGACGCTCCGCAGGTGTCGGGCGTGTACGACGTTATTACAAAGCCGTGTGTCACAAGCACGCTGCTTAAAAACGGTCATTTGCAGGCGGAGGGTAAAATTGAGACGTATATTCTCTACCTCACCGACTCCCCCGACGCGCCCGTATACAGCATAAAGAGGGATATTCCGTTCAGCTACACGCTCGACGCACGCGAGGACGGCGACGACCTCATAACCGAAATCAAGGCGGAGGTCAAGCACACCGCGTACAACCTCAATATGGCGGGTGAAATCGAGCTTCGGTGTATCCTGTCGCTTTGCGCAAACATTATGCGCAGGAGAAAAATCGACGTTATCGACGATATTGTGACCGAGGATATTGCGCCCGATTCGGGACGCGGCATTGTGATTTATTTCGTTCAGCCGGGCGACTCGCTTTGGGAGATTGCGAAGCGTTACGCTGTGCCGCGCGGCGCCGTTACCGGCTTCAATAACCTCTCCGATACCGACCCTCCCGCTCCCGGTACAAGATTGTTTATCCCGGGGATGTGAATGGCGTAATTGACATTTTCGTTTTGATGTGATATTATTTGGATGAGGGTATCATCGGCGTTCGCCACAGGCAATTGGAGCCTGTCTGAAAGAAGTTGGTGCATATCCTCATTTTTTGTGCGCCGTATATTGCAGAACGGGCGAACACGGTTCGCCCATACGGAAGGCTCCCCTGCTAGGGGAGCTGTCACACGCAGTGTGACTGAGGGGTTTATTTTACGGATAAAACCCCTCCGTCGGCTTTGTCAGCTATTGCTGCGCAATAGCACGCGCCGACACCTCCCCTATTAGGGGAGGCTAACGATGCGCGCCGCATATCGTACGTAGGGGCGACCCTTGCGGTCGCCCGTTTTAATTGTAACGCGGCGACCGTTTGCGGCAAGCTATTGACAAAACGGGAAATGTGTAGTATAATATAAACAGAAAAAGGCAATGACCTCAAACGGTTATGCCCAAATTGATACTATTTTAAAATAGCCGCTTTGGACGAGGGCGGCTATTTTACGTTTATGTAGAAGTCTATCAATATTACGATAACTTCCAGGACTACCTTGAGTATTACCCGTAGGGGCGGCGATTCGCCGCCCGCGGGCGAACACGGTTCGCCCCTACGGAAGGCTCCCCTGCTAGGGGAGCTGTCGCCGAAGGCGACTGAGAGGTGGTTCCTTAAAACACCGTATTGCCACCTCTCCGTCATCGCTTCGCGATGCCACCTCTCCTCAAGGAGAGGCTTACGGCGAGAGCCGCACATCGTACGTAGGGGCGACCCGCGGTCGCCCGTTTTAATTGTAACGCGGCGGATTATCGGTCGCGGTATGTTCCCGGAGATACGACTGTCTGTGTTCGGGCAGATACGCGAGCTGTTTTTCCGTTTCGGCTCTCGCGCGGTACGTGCGCTGGAAATTGCTCGCTACGACGCTGTTCACCGTCGCTTCGTCCATGAGCGCCCAGTCGTGGAGCTGGCGCGCGTCGCCTATCACGCGCCTTATACGCTCCGGCAGCAACGCATACTCCCTGTTATAGTTATAGGCGCTGTTGCCGATTGCCTTGCTCACCCTCGCCCACGCCTCAAGCTCCGACATCTCATCATCACCGCCCAGCAGCAGGTCGAGCTTTTCGTTTATTTCCGCGATTGTCGGCGGGAATTTGTTCGTCGATATAACGGCGTCCACCGCCTGCAGCATCGTGCCGTAGTCAACGTTCTCATAATGCCTGTACCAAAGCCGCAGCGCCGCGACCTTGTCGGCTTCCGTCTGCTTTTCGTAAAAACGCGGATATGCCGCGGTGATTATCGCCATTATCTGTACAATTTCGTTTTTAGTCATAACGTCCTCCTTAAAAAATATCATCAGCGTCGGCGTTAGCCGCGAGATTTAAGAAAAAATTACTGCTTACGGGGGAACACTTCTTACTCCCCTCACTCTTACTAAATTCTTTTACTATATTTATCTTACTATCCTTGTAATTTGGCGGGATACCCTCTTGTAAATCCGCGGGACACCCCCTTGTAAATCTGCGGGATACCCTCTTGTAATTCGGCGGGACACCCTCTTGTAAATCCGCGGGACACATAGGCTCAATATATCTTCGGTCAACGCATTTCGTTCCGTCGGCATAGTGGAACGACCGCTGTATGTAACCTGTTCTCACAAGCGTTTCAAGCCATTTGTTTATGGACGACTGCGAGCAACCCATAATCTCCGCGAGCGCCTTATTGGAAGCAAAGCAGCGCTTTTCACCGTTCATCGCGAGCCGCACTATTACGCCGTACAAAATCTTTTCCGGATATGAAAGTCTTCTGTCCGACAAAACATTGTCGTAAATCTTGTAAAATTTCTCAGCCGTATTCTTCACCGTATCACCTTCTTTTTATGATTTTCTGTATATATTGTATCATAAAAAGATATATTTGTCAAGTAAATTTTAAAATAAGTTGAATATTAAGACACAAATATCAGCTTGCATATTTGCACGCTGTGTGATATAAAAAAAAGCGCAATACCCGAACAGTCCTTGCGCTCAAATAATTCGTTTAATCTTTTAATATCGATGTCACTTTCTTACATATCCGTATCGCATACAAGATCGGCAAATCCCGTTTGCTCGAAAATTGTCTGTACCGTTTCGTTTTGTCCGGTGACGGTCAGGTTGCCGTTTCCGACCTGCTTTATCATGATAAGCAGAACGCGCAGTCCGGCGGACGAAATATATTCAAGTCCCGACGCGTCAACAGTGATATTTTCGGGCTTTTCTTCAGCCGCCGCTTTTTCGTAAACGGCGAGAAACTCCGGCGCGGTTATGGAGTCGAGCCTGCCGCGCAGCGTGATTTTCATATTGCCTCCGTGCGATTTTACGTTTACGCCGAAGCTTTTATTCTCAAATCCCGCTTCCGATTCCTTATAATCCTCGTCGAGCGTCATCTTCCACACGCAAAACGGCTTTATCGCTTCAACAAGCGCCGCTTTTGTTTCGTCGGGCATATCCGCGATACTGTTAAGCTCGGGCATATACTCCACTACGGGTATGCGCTCGACTTTGAAGCCCGCCGAATTTAAAAAGTCCGTCAGTTTTTTAACTCCGTTCTGGTAGTCGAACGCGCTGACATTCATAATGTTCTTTCCCATATCTATATCCGATTTGTCAGAAAACGCCTTTAGTGAACTCATCATCGTTTTCAAGGCGTCAGCGCCGATGATAGCTTTCATCGTCGAAAGCGTAAGGGAGCTTGATTCGGGGTCGTACGTCAGCCAGCAGCCGCCGAATTCCTTTAATATGCTTCTGATATTCGAGCAAAGCTCCGTAATCTCGGAGTCGTTTAAATACATAATAAGTCCTTCGGTGGTGATGCAGGTTTCACCCTCGGCGAAATCGAGCGCGCTTCTGAGCGACGTATAGTTGGTCGCGTCAACGCTTTTGTATTCCTTGTTTTTTATTCCGCGCTCCTCGAGCATACCGCCCATGATTGGAGCAAGCTCGTCAATTACAGCGGGGAGATCGCAGCCTATATAATTAGTATCCTTAAACATTTCATTGAGCGCGCGCGGAGTGTAGCCGCAGGGAATGTCAAGAACGGTATTTTTCCCCGAAGCCTTTATAAGTTTGTTCATAGTCCTGTAGCGCGTCTCGATTACGGCTCTGTTAGCCGTGTCGAACACCGCTTTTTGGTCGTCGCCGTTCTGCATTACCGAACCAACATCTATGCCGAGCTTTTCCGTAAGCAAACGAGCGTCACTGTCGCCCGCAAGGCAAATATTCAAAACGGTTGCCTTCGCCGTGTTGAATACCGGATTTGTTCTTTCTCTCAAATTCTGCTTTTCGTTCACAATAAATTCCTCCCGTTTTTTCATATCCTAATACCTTAAATCGTACAGTGTTTCCCATACAACGTCTTTATTTTTCTCCCATATAGAGTCAAAATAAGTAATTGGCACCGGATTATCGGGAGCTTCGCCTCCAACTTCTATTGTTATACTGGGGATTCCCATTTTATAAACCGCCCAGTCTTTATAACCCGCAGCATCAACCGCCGTATAATCCGAATCCAGGTAATATCCGGTCACATCAGAAATTCTTTGGGCAAAGCGCCGTGACTGTTCAAGGACATCACCCGTTTGTTTATAGAACCAGTAAATTAACGATCCCTTTGTGTGATAACTTACAGTCCGCTTGAAATTATAGTTATATGTAAGTCTTATCAATCCGTCAGCTTCTTCACAGCTGCCGATTGATGCTCCCTTGTAGTGATCCGGAGCGGGCTGCCCAACGCCATCCGTATATTCTTCCCAGCCGGCGTCAAAATTCCGATTAATATCCGTTCCTTCCGCATTAGCTTTCCATTGCTCGCAGTCGCTGAAATTATTACTCACGCAAATATTCTGAACTGTTTGCTTTGTATAATCGTTCAACAGTCCATCAATTCCCAGCTGCGAAATCGTTACGCCGTCGGGATTTACCATTGGTATAAAATGAACCGCTGTTCCCGCCAAAAGCTCATCGGCGGATATACCGCGATATTCTTTTTCCGTATAATTTTTCAGCACATCGCACAGCTGCTTCATTACTACTTGTGATGTAATATATTCTCTTGCGTGCATTGCGCCCATAATCATAATTTGATTCTCTGAATTCAGCTCTCCAAATACAATATCATACACATTACGTCCATCATATGTCTCACAAACCTGGACAACTTGAATTAAATCACCGTAATTTTTTTGCAGAGTCAAAATGTCATGCTCCAAATCATCATATGTATATATATCCGGTTTCTTCTCGATAATCAGGTCTTCCGCCGGATACACGGCAGATTGCTGTTCCGTAACCGGCTCCGATGTCAGATTAGAGTCCGTCATTGAAGTTTCAGCCGTATTTTCCGTATTTGTATTAATGTCCTTACTGCCGCAAGCCGTGAGCAGCAGTAATAAAAGTAAAAATATATATATTCTTTTCATCACTCTGTTATCTCCAGATATGATTGTAATCCATATCCACGCAATCCATTATATTCTATTTCATAAAATCCATTTTCAGCAGGTCCGATATATGTAACATACGCTCCCGCCGGTATCTTTGTAACCTCACTTGCGGATGTTGACGGTGAGCTGCGCAATGTGATAAACTCCTTCGCATTGACTACCTTTGCCGTTTTTGCCGTACTTTGTTCGCTTTGTGATAAATATGACGCCAACGCATATCCTATTTTTCCGTCATAGCTGATTTTATAAAAACCGTTATCCGCTGTTTCTATATATCCGACAGCTTGTCCCAACGGTATTTTGGCAAGTTCCGACGCTGATGTTGACGGTGCGCTGCGCAATGTTATATATTCATTGCAATAAGCAACAAAATATGTTTTGACAATATTGTTATTTTCTTTATTGTTTGATGGCACATTACCCGCGTTTTCTTTTTGTTTTTCTTCAATAGATATTGGCGGTTGAGTTATCATTGCAATGCTGTCAAATTCGCTCGATGTATTGCCGGCAGAATCATCCGGTTGCTTTTGACCGTTTGCCGCGGCTGCTGCCGGCGCCGGCAGCGAGTTAATATCTGTGTCAGTATTAGGGTTCGAAGATCTGTTTATTAAAAACCATGCGCTTGCACCTGCCGCGAGAGCAATCACACAAAAAACAGATATAAATATGACAATATTCTTGGAAAAATGCTTATTGCCCTTCATGGGAGTATTGTTGCCGGCGCCTATGTTGGGATAACCACATTCCCCGCAAAACTGCATATCATCACTAATCACAGCTCCGCATCTTTTGCATTTCATAATAACTCCTCCGCTCGTTATATGGTTTTCGTAATATAAATACCTCGCAAATCCGTAATATTTTATCATGTTTCAATAAAAAAAGCAATGGTTTTTTGGATTTTAACCGTTTTTTTCCCTCTTCAATAACAATATAAAATCCCGTCCGCGATTTTCACGGGCGGGACACTTTTAAATTATCTTTTAAAATTCACCGCACAGCTGCTTTTACGCAATATGTCGCGCCCCAGTTATGAAGTATGTCAATCTTTGAAAATCCCGCATCGCTGAGCGCGTTTATTTCGTGACCGACGGTCAGCGGCGTATCGTAATGATAAAATTCGCTGTCGTCTATCCCCTGTTCTTTTTTCAAGCGGCGCAAATTCTCAAAATACTCCCGCTCCGCTTCCTCGCTTTCCGCGAAATAATCCGTCAGGATAAAATACCCGCCGCGCGTCAATGATGTATAAAGCTTTCGATAAAGCGTCAATTTCGCGTCGGCGGTAAAATGATGAAGCGATTCCACCGAAACAGCCGCGTCAAAGCAATTTTCCCCAAACGGAATGTCGAAATATGAGCTGCAAATTAAATTCATATTATTGTCGGGAAATTTCTTCTTTAATTTGTCAAGCATTTCCGCCGATAAATCAATACCCGTAATTTGTACTGTAGGATTGACGCTTATGTACCTCTCCAATTCAAGTCCCGTTCCGCAGCCCAAGTCAAGGACACGGCACGCTTTTTCCGTCGGAAGCTCCGCAGCCGTAAATGTGTAAAACTCTGCCGCTCCCTCAATCTCGGTCAGCATATGTTCGTCATAGCCGTCAAGACGAGCCTTGAAGAAATCACTCATTTTCTCTAACATAATCCGTTTACCAATTCTTTCTTTCAACTCTATTGCTTTACTTAATATTTTTATTGTTTTTGCGCGACAAAGAAAAATCTGCGAAATCTGAATATATACTCCCCGTTTTCCTGTTTTGCATAGACCTCGGCGGCGCGGGCGGTTATTTCCGCTTCAAGCTCCGCGGCGTTTTTCTCATCCAAAGCGCTGAGATACGGGCGCAGATTTGTTCCCTTTATCCATTCGACCATCGCCTCCACGGAAGGCATACGATGATAATATACCGTTTCCCATATGTCAAAATCATTCGTGCATGAGGCAAGTATATCAAAATATTCCTCCGGCGGCAGAGTGGCAATGGTTCTTATTTCCTTACCGGCAAATCCCCGGCGCGGCTCGGACAGAACATCGTTTTCAACCACGAACAGCGGCTCTTTATAATTCATCGGTATTTGAACAGCCAGTACGCCGCCGTCATTCAGTTTGCCGAACAGCGCCGGAATAAGTTCTTTATGGTTGGGAACCCATTGCAGGCAGGCGTTGGAAAATATGACGTCATAGCTTTCCAATTTTTCCATATCCGCTGAAATATCGCATAATTTAAATTCTATATCCGCACATGACGCTTTCGCTTTTTCTATCATCTCCGGCGAGCTGTCTATTCCGACAATGCGAGCCTCGGGAAATGTATTTTTCAGCACAGCCGTACTGTTACCCGGACCGCAGCCGATGTCAAGAACAGTACGCGGATTTTTATCGACAATTCTTTTTGCCAAGTCAATAGCGGGCTGCGTCCGCTGATTTTTAAATTTTAGATATTGCTCGGAACTCCATTCAGACATTTTCTATTTCTCCCGTCCGAAATTCATAATTCAATCACTTCTCCGGCTTCGACTATCAGCGCGCTGGGCGTTACAAACTGCTCCGCTCTCTCGCGGTTAAACAGCTCGCCCGGCGACATATGAATGGGAACGGTGTGCTTCGCGCCGATAAGCTCCGCGCACTCGACCGCTTCGGGTATGTCCATGTTAAAATGCCCGTCGATCGGCA
>CANQQS010000042.1 GCA_947626045.1 uncultured Clostridia bacterium
TTAACACCCTTTCGTCTCTTTTTATTATATCAGATTTTTGGGTGTTTGTCGACTCTATTTAAATTATATCACTCCACGCCGTAGTAAGGGGAGGCTAACGGGCTGTCGTGGGCGCCAGCCCCTACGGCGCACGATTTTTAAAATTACGAGGGTAGGGGACGGCGCCCTCGACGTCCCATTTACGTAGGGGCGAACCGTGTTCGCCCGTTAGCTTTTTTAATGACAGCCGCCGCAGGTTGAACAGTCATGCGTGCAGTTGGGATCCTGTCCGGTGATATAGAAATTCAAAATCTGATTTACCTGATTTACAAGCGTGTCAAATTCCTTTTTCGCGGCTATATACTTCTTTATCGTGTCCGATTTTTCAACAATGTCGTCGAACGCCTCATTGTTCTTTTTCACGGCTTCCTCGCGCGAAATTTTGCCCGCCTGCATATCTCTTGCAAGGTTCAGGCGCGTGAGATTATACTCCTTCATAAGCTCCTGCGCCTTGTCATCGTTCGCCTGTAAAATCTCGGCGTTCTTCATGTTCTTCATCTGCTCGCTCGCCTGTATCAGCACACCGAGCTCTCTCGTTTTGTCAAGCACTTCGTTCATTTCAATTCTCCTTTACCAATTCACCGTTAAGGCTCCACGTGTGAGCCTCGGTTATGCGCACGTTTATATATTTGCCTGTAAGGTCGTCCGTTCCCTTAAAGTTCACTATTTTCGAGCTGTCGCACCTTCCCGACAGCATTTCGGGGTTTGTTTTGCTCACTCCGTCAACAAGTATTCTCTCGACGCGTCCGACGTATTCCATGTTTTTCTTTAAGGATATTTCGTTCTGCACCTCTAAAAGCCTGTTGAAATTTTTGTGTATTTCCTCGTCGGTAAGCACAAAATCGAGCTTTGCCGCCGGCGTTCCCTCGCGGCGAGAGTATATGAACGAGAAAATATTGTCAAACTCCACTTTTCTCAAAACGTCGAGCGTTTCCTCGAAATCCTCGTTTGTTTCGGTCGGGAAGCCGACTATTACGTCGGTCGAAAGCGATATTCCGGGTACGGCTTTCTTTACCTTTTCTATTTTCGCGAGGTACTCCGCCTTTGTGTAGCGGCGGTTCATCTGCTTTAATATCCTGTCGCTGCCCGCCTGGAACGGCAGGTGGAGCTGCTTGCACACCTTGTCGCACTCCGCGATCGTGTCAATCAGCTTGTCGCTCAGATCCTTCGGGTGCGAGGTCATGAACCGTATACGCTCCACACCCTCGATACCGTTTACCATCCGCATAAGGTCGGCGAAGTCAATATCGGTTTTCAAGTCTTTGCCGTAGGAGTTGACGTTCTGACCGAGCAGCGATATTTCGCTGCAGCCGTTTTTCACAAGCTCCTTTACCTCGGCAATTACCGCCTCCGGCTCGCGGCTCCTTTCGCGTCCGCGCACGTAAGGCACTATGCAGTAGGTGCAGAAGTTGTTGCAGCCGTACATCACCGATACCCACGCCTTTTTCGCATCGTCGCGCATTATCGGCATATCCTCGGCAATCGCGCCGTCACTGTTTTCAATGTCAACCACAGTCTTTTTTTCGTTAATTGCCTTATAAAGAAGCTCCGGCATTTTGTATAGCGCGTGTGTGCCGAAAATGAGGTCTACATGCTCGTGCGACTTTTTTATTTTCTCTGTTATATGCTCCTGCTGCACCATGCAGCCGCACACGCCTATCACCATGTTCCGCCGCCGCTCCTTTACGGGCTTTAACAGTCCGAGCCTGCCGAACACTTTTTGCTCCGCGTTTTCGCGCACGGCGCAGGTGTTGTATATCACGACGTCGGCGTTTTTCATGTCGTCGGTAAACTCAAACCCCGCGTCGCGCAGCATGCCGCGTATGCGCTCGGTGTCATTCTCGTTCTGCTGACAGCCGTACGTTTCCGTGAGCGCGCGGCGCGTGTGACCGTATTCGGCGGCGTAGCGCGCGTTGTCCTCGCACAGACGCATGATATAGCCGCGCTGCTCCTTCATTTGGTCGTCGGTTATATGAATTGCCATAGCGTTCCCCCGTTTAAAACTCGTAGTCGCACACTCTGCGTTCCTCAACGTACGGTCTTACGTACGCCGTTGCAACAGCCTTGTGCGCGGGGTGGTTCTGGTACTCGCCGAGGTCAGCCATTGTCTCAAACTCCGACACGAGCGCAACGTCTGAAGCATCGTCCGAGGGATTTGCGTTTATGCCTACGGCTATGCCCTTTATAACGTCTATTTTGTCCTTTAACGCCTCAAGATTTTCCTTTATCGCAGCCGCCCTTTCAGCCATGTCCGGCGACGGTACCAATTTCCATAATACTATATGTCTTACCATTTTTGTTACCTCTTTTTAATATGATACAGATATAGTTATTTTATCATATTTGAACGCGTTTTTCAAGTGTTTGTAAAGAAATGTTGGGGAAATTGAATAGTAAGACCCCCTCTGCGAGGGGGTCAAAAGCCGGCAACGGCTTTTGGGGGGTGTTTTGATGCAATACGAATTTTAACACCCCCCCTAAACTTGCAAGCAAGTTTAGACCCCCTCGGAGAGGGGGTCATACATGGGCGGAACCGTGTTCGCCCGCGGACGTCGAGGGCGCCGTCCCCTACTATATCCCTCTTACTAATATTATCTTACTATATTTATCTTACTATCCTTATCAATCCTGAGTATACCCTCTTATCAATTCTGAGTATACCCCCTTGTCAATTTTGAGTATACCCTATTGTACGAGCGTGACCACCTATACGCTGTCGTATTAGGGGGTTACGGGCGGCATATGACCGCCCCTACGGAAGGCTCCCCTAATAGGGGAGGCTTACTATATGCGCCGTAGGGGCGAACCGCGTTCGCCCGTAAACCGTCAGGTATTTGAAAGCGCGAAAATCATTCCGAACGCCTGATTTTGTTTGTCGCGCGGCATGGAACGGATAGTGTTCAGTAACTTTCTTTCATTGTTCGAGATATTTGCCTCCGTCGGCTCGTCCGCTCTTTGCTTCACGTTGCTGATGCACAGCAAATAGTCCGCCGACACATTATAATACTTGCACAGTGCAAGCAAATGGCGTATCGGCAGTTCGTTTGCACCCCGCTCATAACGCGCGTACATCGTTTGAGATGTGCCGAGATATTCGGCGATTTCCGTTTGTGTTTTATCGCTATCCTCACGCAAATCACGTATTCTTTTAATATACTCCATAGCAAACGCCTCGTTTTATCAGGATAGTAATATTTTATCCTAATAAATATATTTACTATTGACTTTAGTAAAAATATTTACTATAATGTTACTATCGATATTACAAAGGAGGTTCTGTTATGAACGAACAAGCAAACAACAATATGAAAAAAGAGAAAAAGCTTTATCAAAGATGGTGGATATGGGTCATCGGGCTTATCGCTCTTCTGATCATATTCCGCATAGTGAGTACGTCTGTAGACAAGGCAAGGACAAAGGAAATTCCGAACGTAATGGGCATAAATTACACGGACGCGGAAACGGTGCTGAATGAAAACGGATTTAAGGTAACCACAGTTGAAGCCGATGCCGGAAGCGTTTTATCGGACGGCATTTACGACCGAAGCGTGAAAAAGGGCGAAGTGTTTAAGGTCAACAACGAAACAAACCCCGATTACACTTACGAAACGACAAAAAACAAGAATGTCACCATATATTATGCACAGGACGACTATACATACATCGAAGCCGAGCCGACATCGACGCAGATTCCTGCGGCAGCGGAAGCGGAAGATACCGACGACGGCACCGCGGACACGTCAGCCGTTTCGGCGGATTGGAGACAATTCCTGGATGATTACGAAAATTGGGTGGATTCCTACATTGCATTTATGAAAAAATATAAAGAAAATCCGACCGATACCGCATTAATATCCGAATACGCGGAATTTGTGAGCGGTACCGCCGAATGGTCGGAAAAAGCCAAGCAATATGAGGACGGCTTAAAGGATATGTCCCCTGCCGACGTTGCCGAATACACAAAAAGAATAGGGGAAATCTTACAAAAGTTCAACGAATTGGGATAATTGCACAACAACAATGGGGACACTAAAGTTTTAGTGTCCCCGTGTTTTTAGTGTCCCCATGAGCGGGCGAACAAGGTTTGCCCCTACAAGGGCTATCTTCTTCTTACCCTATATTCTCTTGCGCGTTTAAGCAAAAATTCGCGGTTATTAAGATTGGGGTCGATTATAACCTCGTCGATAAGTCTTTTCAAAACGTCGCCTATCTCCCTGCCGGGGCGGTAACCGAGCTTTATCAGATCCTTACCGTTTACCGCGAGGTGCGACACGAGGTACGGCTGACGCTCGGCGAGAATTTCCTTATACAGCGTGTACGCGTCGTCTATGCGCTTTTTCTTTTCGGGGAAATATATCGGATTTTTCGCCATATTGTCGGCTGTCTGGAGCTGCAAAAGCTTTTCGAACAGCGTCTCGCCTGTGCGCGCCATCATGCGCTTTACCGGCGCTCTCGCCGGCTCGACACGTACGTCGTGATTTTCGACAAGCACCGACACGTCGCGTATAATATCGCTGTCCATACGAAGGCGGTGCATGAGGTCAACGGCTATCGCGCCGCTTTCGCGGTGGTGGCCGTAAAAATGGATTGTGCCGTTCTGGTCGGTTGACGAGCAAAGCGGCTTTCCTATATCGTGCATGAGCGCCGCCCACCTGACCGTCAGATCCGGCGGCGTGTTTTTCACTGTCCGCATGATATGCTCGCCGACGTCGTAAATGTGGTACTTGTTGCGCTGCGGCTCGCCGAAGCAGCGGTCAAGCTCCGGCATGATGTGCTGCAGAAGTCCGCACTCGTGCAGCTTGCGCATATAGTCGGGGTTGTCGGAAAGTATGATTTTGTTTATCTCTTCTCGCACGCGCTCCGCGCTCACCTTTTTTATAAGCACGGCGCATTTTTTTATCGCGCGCCATGTTTTTTCCTCGATTTTAAACGACAGCGCCGCGCTGAACCGCACAGCCCTCAGCATCCTCAGCGCGTCCTCTTTAAACCTTGTTTCCGCGTCGCCGACGCACCGTATGAGTCTGTTTTTAATATCGTTTCTGCCGCCGAAATAGTCGAGAATACCGCTTTCGGGATTGTACATCATCGCGTTTACGGTAAAATCGCGCCGCTCGGCATCGGTTTTGGGGCGGCTCACAAATTCCACGCTGTCGGGGTGTCTGCCGTCGCGGTACGCACCGTCGGAGCGGAACGTCGTCACCTCGTAGCCCGTTTTGTTCACGACAACCGTAACAGTACCGTGCTTTATACCTGTGTCTATCGTGCGCTTAAACAGCCGCTTCACGTCCTGCGGCAGCGCGCTCGTCGCAATATCGTAATCGTGCGGCTGTTTACCCATGAGTATATCGCGCACCGCGCCACCCGCAAGGTACGCCGAAAAGCCGTTTTCCTCCAAACGGCTCATAATCTCTGTTACGTTGTCGGGCATACGTATACTCATACTATCACTCCGCACAATTTCTCTAAAAAGAAGGGGCTGACAAGCAGCCCCCGTATTTTTTCTTTAGCCTTCGGCAAGTCTTTTTGTGTCTATGGCTATCATGAGTTCCTCGTTCGTCGGTATGACGAGCGTCTTAACAGTCGCATCGGCTGCCGAAATATCGACCGTGCCGCGTGTGTTGTTCTTGTCCGCGTCAACCTTAATGCCGAGGAAGCCGAGACCGTCCGTAACCGCGGCTCTTGTCTGCGCGTCGTTCTCACCGACTCCGGCGGTGAACACAACCGCGTCAATTCCGCCCATGGCAGCCGCGTACGAGCCGATGTACTTCTTGACCTGGTACGCGAACATGTCAAGCGCGAGCTTTGCTCTCTCGTTGCCCTCGCCGGCAGCCGCGCTCAAGTCGCGGAAGTCGGACGACACGCCCGAAACGCCCTGCACGCCGCTCTGCTTGTTCATGAGCGTGTCAACGCTCTTCGCATCCATACCCTTCTGATTTATGAGGTACGTTACGACCGCGGGATCCATAGAACCGGTTCTCGTACCCATAGGCACGCCGTCGAGCGGCGTAAAGCCCATTGACGTGTCAACGCACTTGCCGCCGTCAACAGCCGATATTGACGAGCCGTTGCCGAGGTGGCAGGTCACAATTTTAAGCTCCGACGCGGGCTTTCCCAAAAACTCGGCAGCCTTCTGCGAAACGTACTTGTGGCTCGTGCCGTGGAAGCCGTACTTTCTTATTCCGTCGTTCTCGTAGTACTCGTACGGGAGCGCGTACATAAACGCCTTCGGCGGCATCGTCTGGTGGAACGCCGTGTCGAATACCGCTATCTGCGGAACGTTCGGCATGATTTTTGTGCACGCCTCGATACCGATTAAGTTCGGCGGATTGTGCAGCGGCGCAAGCGGCACGCACTTTTCGAGCGCCTTCATTACCGCGTCCGTTATCACGCACGAGTCCGCGAACTCCTCCGCGCCGTGTACCACTCTGTGTCCTACCGCGCCTATCTCGTCCATTGACGAGATAACGCCTATCTCGCCGTCAACAAGCGCGTCGATAACCATTTGTATCGCGTCGCCGTGATCCTTCATCGGCTTTTCTATCTTTGTCTTTTCGTCCTTCGCAATGTTCGTGTGCTGAAGGTTCGAGCCGTCTATGCCTATTCTTTCGCATAAACCCTTCGCGAGAACCGTTTCGCTGTCCATGTCGATAAGCTGGTACTTCAAAGACGAACTTCCCGCGTTTATTACTAATATTTTCATGGTTTTGGTTCCTTTCTGTTTTTTGTGTGTAAATGCGGGCGACCGCAAGGGTCGCCCCTACGGCGCACAATTTATAAAATACGGGTGTAGGGGCGACCCTCGCGGTCGCCCGTCCACGACAACCCGATGTCAACGGTATCGTAGGGGCGCACAATTTCAAAATTGCGTATATACGGAACGGCGGCTGCCGTTTCGTATTGTTTGCTGACGACATGTGCGTCAGCAAACATCAAAGATAAAAAAGTTTCCTTGGGAACTTTTTTATCATCTCATTTCTGTAATTGGCTGAAAGCGGAGCTTTCAGACGGCGTGCGGACGCGCACGCCCTAATTACCCTGCGCCTGAACTGCAGTAATCGCCACAACACCTGCTATGTCCTCGGCGCTGCAGCCTCTTGACAAATCGTTTACCGGCTTTGCGATACCCTGCAGAATCGGGCCGTACGCCTCCGCCTTGGCAAGTCTTTGCGCAAGCTTATATCCTATATTACCCGCGTTAAGGTCGGGGAAAATGAGTACGTTCGCGCTGCCCGCAACGTCCGAGCCGGGAGCCTTTGAAGCCGCCACGCTGCCTACAATCGCCGCGTCAAGCTGAAGCTCGCCGTCGAGCTTTATGTCGGGAGCTTTTTCCTTCGCGAGCTTTGTCGCCTCCTGAACCTTGTCAACGAGAGGACTCTTCGCGCTGCCGTAGGTCGAGTACGAAAGCATCGCCACCTTCGGCTCGGCGCCGACAAGCTGCTTAAACGACGCGGCTGACGAAATCGCAATCTCCGAAAGCTCGTCTGCCGTCGGATCCTGGTTAAGTCCGCTGTCGCCGAACACGAACGTGCCGTTCTCGCCGTACTCGCAGTCGGGTACAACGATGATAAAGAACGCCGAAACGAGCTTTGTTCCCGGGGCGGTCTTTAATATCTGCAGCGACGGTCTTATCGTGTCCGCCGACGAATGGATCGCACCCGAAACCATGCCGTCCGCGTCGCCCTGCTTAACCATCATAACAGCGTAGTAGGACGGATCCTTTATTGTTTCAGCCGCCTGCTCCGGCGTCATGCCCTTAGCCTTGCGCAGCTCGTAGAACGCGTTCGCGTACTCCTCGTTCTTGTCCGAGTTTTCGCTGTCAACAATCTTGATGCCCTCGATGTCGATACCCTCGGCGGCAACGGTCGCCTTGATCTTATCGGGGTTACCCACGAGAATAACCTTCGCGTAGCCTTCCTTTTTAACCGTTTCCGCGGCTTTGAGTGTCCTGATGTCCTCGCCCTCCGCAAGCACGATCGTTTTAATGTCCTTTTTAGCTCTTTCTTTGAGCTTGCCGATAAATGTACTCATTTGCATATCTCCTTTTCATTTGGTTTTTCCGTAAATTATATTATATACTTTTTTACTAAATTTTTCAAGTATATATTGCAAAAAAACGGCGGTTTTCACGCTCTTGTTTCAAAGAGAAAAAAACCGCCGAAAATACGCGTTATTCGTTTTCTATCGCGTGGATTTTATCTATTCGTTTTTGGTGTCTGCCGCCGAGAAATTCAGCGTCAAGGAACGTGTCCACGATCATAAACGCAAGCTCTCTGCCGGTCACGCGTCCGCCGAGGCAGACTATATGCGCGTTGTTATGCTCCTTCGCCATTTTTGCGCTGAACACGTCGCCGCACAGCGCGGCACGTATGCCCTTGTACTTGTTCGCTGCCATGGATATGCCTATGCCCGTGCCGCAGATAAGTATTCCTCTCTCGCACTCGCCTTTGAGAATTGCCTCGCACACCGGCTTTGCGCAGTCGGGATAATCGACGCTGTCCTCGGTGTACGTTCCGAAATCCTTTACCTCTATGCCGCGCTCGGTGAGGTGCTTTATTATGTGTCCCTTAAGCTCGTAGCCGCCGTGGTCGCTTCCTATCGCTATCATTTTAGTGTCCCCCTTGTTTTAGTGTCCCCGTAACTTTAGTGTCCCCGCTTTTCGCGTTCCTCAAGCTCTTTTTCAGCTTGTGACTTCTTTATATAGTACGGTTTCATGTCCGCGTAATTCTGCGTTTCCCCTTTTCTCGCCTTATCCATCGCGGCAGCAGCGACCGACGACGCGCGCGGATTTAATGCCGCGCCGTGCGGGAAAAACGCCTTATCGCCGAGCTTTTCCGTTATATACTCTCTGTGCGCCGCCGCTCCGTCGCCGACAAAAATCGTGTCGAGGAAATTGCCGCAGCTTTCCACACATTCCTCTATCGTCATAGCCTCGGGCGCACCAAGCTCTTTAAGAGCGCCGTCCCAGATGTAGCTCGCGGCGTACACGTTATTGCCGCGCGCGTCTATTACCGGCACGATTATATGCTCCGCGTGCGGCACGTTCCACGCGAGCGCTTCGAGCGTTCCGACGCTCACAACGGGCTTGTCCGCCGCGTGCGCAAGCGCCTTAACGGTCGCAACGCCTATTCTAAGACCCGTAAACGAACCGGGACCTACGCTTGCCGCGTATACATCGATGTCCCGGGGCGTAAGATCCAAATCCGTAAGGAGCGCGTCGATCATCGGCATTATCTTCTGCGAGTGCGTTTTTTTGTGGTTAAGTATATATTCGCCCAGAAGCAAATCGTCCTCTATGACAGCCGCAGACGCGGCGTTTGCGGACGTTTCCACCGCCAGAACTTTCATCGCACACACTCCCTTACCGTTATTTCCCTATAATTTTCGCCCTCTTCGAGGTCTTTTTTTATCTCTATGTCAAAGCGCCTTTCGGGCAGAATGTCCGCTATAAGCTGCGGCCACTCAATCACCGACACGCCCTCGCCGTACACGTACTCGTCAAAGCCGACCTCGTACATCTCATCGCTGTCCGCTATGCGGTACACGTCGAAATGGTAGAGCGGCAGCCGTCCCTCGTACTCGTTCACTATCGTGAATGTCGGGCTTGTGATAGGCTCGTCTATTCCGAGTCCCTTCGCGAGTCCCTGCACGAACGCCGTTTTCCCCGCTCCGAGGTCGCCGTAAAGGCACAGTACGTCACCCGCTTTTAGCCTCTTTGCCATATCCGCGGCAAAGGCTTGCGTTTCGTCGGGGCTGTTTGAAATAAATTGCATTTTAGTGTCCCTTTATATATTTTAGTGTCCCCACAGGGTTTTAGTGTCCCCTTAGAACAGTCCCGTAATAACTCCGTCGGCGTCGATGTCAATGTTGTTCGCGGCGGGTACCTTGGGAAGTCCGGGCATTACCATAATATTGCCCGTTTCCGCGACGATAAAGCCCGCGCCGTTCGATACTCTGACGGTGTTCACGGTGATGGTAAAGCCCTCGGGTCTGCCGAGAAGCGACGCGTCGTCTGACAGCGAATACTGCGTTTTTGCCATACATACCGGCTTTTTGTCAAGTCCCAGAGCTTCTATTTCGCGTATCTGACGGTTCGCCTTCGCGCTGTAAACCGCGCCGGCGCCGCCGTAGATTTTCGTCACGATGGTGTTTATCTTGTCTTTTATGCTGTCATTTACGTCGTAGGCGGGGGCGTAGTTCGATTTTTCGTTTTCCACAGCTTCGATTATGAGCTTCGCAAGCTCCTCTCCGCCTTCGCCGCCCTTCGCGAACACCTCGCTCAAAGCGCACTTCGCGCCGAGCGCGGCGCAGCGTTCCTTTACAGCGTCAAGCTCCGCGTCGGTGTCGGTGTCGAAACGGTTAATCGCGACAACAACAGGCACGCCGTATGACTTCATATTTTCTATGTGCTTTTCGAGGTTGCCTATACCTTTAAGAAGCGCGTCAACATTCTCCGTTTTAAGGTCGGTTTTCGCGACGCCGCCGTTGTATTTGAGCGCTCTAACCGTCGCGACAATGACTACCGCGTCGGGTTTAAGTCCGGCGGCGCGGCACTTTATGTCCATAAACTTTTCCGCGCCCAAATCCGCGCCGAAGCCTGCCTCGGTGATTGTGTAGTCACCCAGCTTCAGCGCAAGCTTTGTAGCCTGAACACTGTTGCAGCCGTGCGCTATGTTCGCGAAGGGTCCACCGTGAATGAACGCGGGCGTATGCTCGAGTGTCTGAACGAGGTTCGGCTTGATCGCGTCCTTCATAAGCGCCGCCATAGCGCCCTGCGCGTTCAAATCCGACGCTTTTACGGGCTGTCCCGAGCGGTTATAGCCGATTATTATCTCGCCGAAACGGTTTTTCAAATCCTCCAGATCCGACGCAAGACAGAGTATCGCCATGATTTCCGATGCGACCGTTATCATAAATCCGTCCTCGCGCGGCACGCCGTTAAGTCTGCCGCCCAGTCCGACGACAACGCTTCTCAAAGCGCGGTCGTTCATGTCGAGAACGCGCTTCCACACGATGTTGTTCACGTCTATATCGAGCGCGTTGCCCTGATGAATGTGGTTGTCAATCATCGCGGAAAGCAGGTTGTTTGCGGCTGTTATGGCGTGCATATCGCCGGTAAAGTGAAGGTTTATGTCCTCCATAGGCACGACCTGACTGTAACCGCCGCCCGCAGCGCCGCCTTTAATGCCCATGACGGGGCCGAGAGACGGTTCGCGCAGCGCAAGCACGCACTTTTTACCCATTCGCGTGAGTGCGTCGCCGAGACCTATCGTCGTCGTAGTCTTGCCCTCGCCGGCGGGCGTCGGGTTTATCGCCGTGACAAGCACGAGCTTGCCGTCCTCATTGTCCTTTACTCTGTTCCATAATTCGCCCGATACCTTCGCCTTGTACTTTCCGTAATATTCGAGCTCGTCCTCGGTTATTCCTACGGACGCCGCTATTTCGCGTATGTGCTTCATTTCCGCTCCCTGAGCGATTTCAATATCCGATAACATAATGTCCTCCTTATGCGGTTTTTTTATTATACAAACAGAAATAGAGCTGAAGATCGGTTCAGCTCTTTTTTGTTGTTTTTATCGTCAAAATCAGTTATTGTTAAAATACGATCTGTCCTCGCGTATCTTGCGGAGAAGCAAATCAAGACGGTGTTCCGCGTCGTTTAAGATGTCGTCAACGTACTGGTCGGTGTCGGTCTTAATCTCAACGGACTTTGCCTGAGCCGCGTTCACAAGCTCGTTAGCCTGCTCGTAGGCGCGCTTTGTAATTTCATGCTCGTCGATAAGCTGCATCTGGGTTTCCTCGGCGTTCTTCTGTATCGCCTCGGCGCGGCTCTCAGCCTCGGAAAGTATTCTCTGTCTTTCCTCCTTAACCCACTTCGCCTCCTTGAGCTCGTCCGGATAAACAAGGCGTATTTCCTGAATATAATCGAGAAGCTCGTCCTTGTCAACCATTACCTTGCCCGTAAGGGGTACAGATGAAGCCTTGTCAATCGTTTCCTCCAACATGTCCACAATTTCCATTATGTCCATATCCATGTCCATTGCCATATTATATTCATCCTTTCCTTTTATTCGTATTTTTTCTTAATCGTTTCAATTATATCACACGGCACAAACCCTGTCAAATCACCGTGAAAGCCCGCAAGCTCCTTGACCATGCTGGAGCTTATGTAGGAGTATTTCGTGTCGGTCATCATGAACATGGTTTCGTACTCGGGATTTAACGCCTTGTTGAGGAGCGCCATTTGAAATTCATATTCAAAATCCGCTACGGTGCGAAGGCCTTTTACTATAACGGTGGCGTTCTTGCTCTTCGCGAAGTCGACCAGAAGTCCCTCGAACGTGTCGACCTCTACGTTGTCAAGCCCCTTCGTCACGCGCTTTATCATATCCACTCTTTCCTCCGCGGTAAAGAGCGGCATTTTGCTTTTGTTGCTCAGAACGCCCACGACTACCTTGTCGTACACGCGGCTCGCGCGCTTTATGATGTCGAGGTGTCCGTTCGTTATCGGGTCAAAGCTGCCCGGATAAACCGCTGTTCTCATTCTTTTGTTACCTGCTTTTCGTAAACCGTGATATATGTTCTGCCGTATCTGCGCTGCTTCAAAACCGCGAGACCGTCCCTTTCGCCGGAAAAGTCGGTACCGTCGCTTTCGAGCACGATTATCCCGCCGTCCGCGAGAAGCTCTTTTTCCGTGATTTTATCAAGCACAGGCTCGATAAAGCCCTTGTTGTACGGCGGATCAAGAAAAATTATATCGAATTTCTCCCCCGTCCTTTCGGCGTATATAAAACAGTCCTCGTTCCGTATCTCGCACTGTTCCTCAAAACCGAGGCTTTCGGCGTTCCTTCTTATTATTTCAACCGAACGCTTGTCAGCGTCGAGAAGAACGGCTCTCGCCGCACCGCGCGATATTGCCTCGAACGACAGCGCGCCGCTTCCGGCGAACATGTCAAGGCAAACACTGTCGGGAACGTAATCCCGTATAAGATTGAACACGGATTCCTTTACCCTGTCGGTCGTCGGACGCACGCTGTCACCCTGAAATTCAAGCAGCTTATGCCCCCGCCGGCTTCCGGCTATAATTCTCACATTCAATCACTACCAGTCTATTTTATAACATTTCTGCCAAAAGGTCAATACAAATGTTACAATTTCTTTTAATTTATATAATTTTTTTGTAATTTATGTAATTTTTTTGTAACATTGTGTCGGTTTTTGTAATTTAATCTATATCCTCCGTGAAGTCGGGAATGTTCACGCCGTTCACGTACTCGTTATTCGGAACGGGGATATTCTCGTCCATTTCGGGGCCGATATAGAAGCCCGTCTGCGTGCACTGGTTGTACGCCGTATTCTGGAACGCGACGGACAGGCGGTACACGTGGTCGTGCATGAGAGTGTAGAACTTGTGATGCGTCACGTCGGTCGTCGTATATATACGCAGCTCCGTATCGTCAGCGTTGCGCCATATCGCTTCCTCGCGCCAGTCGCCCAATATGTCAGCCTGAATACAGGGGTTACCCTTTTTCCAGTTGTTTGAAAGCGTTCCGGCGGGATCTAAAATTGTGACGAGCTTGTTGTTTTCGTAGTCCCACTTGTAAATTTTCGGGTAGCCGTAACCCTTTTCCTCTACAAATTCGTGGTCGAGAAGCTCGCGGAGAAGGTCGCCGTCCCACCATATCGCGAACGCGATAGATTCGGGTCCATGCTCGTTAATCATCTCGCCTTCCATTGTGAATATGCCGTCGTCCATTACCCAGCACTGGTTGCCGACGTAGCGCGGGTCTATTTTCGCGCACAGTCCGCGCGTCGTGTCGCGTCCCGTGTAGAAGCCCCACTTAATCTCGCCCGTAGCGGGATCGCGAACCTCGTAGCCGAGTTCGGCTTCAAGCTCCTCGTGTATCTGGAAATAGTCGAGGTTGGGCGTTTTCGGCGTGAAGTTGCCGAGGTTGCACGTGTCGCCGTGCATAAGACCGGTAGAGTATATGCCCGTGCCGTCATCGTCAACTGCCATCGCGCCGTAGACGATTTCGTCGAGACCATCGCCGTCTATGTCGCCGACGCCGAGGTTGTGGTTGCCCTGCGCCGTAAATTCTATGTTCTGATCCTTGTTTGCGAGGAATTTCCACCGCTTAACGAGTTTGTTGTCTATTACGTCATATGCCACGAGTACCGTCGGGCAGCCGTGGTCGTAGTAGCCGCGGCACATTACGACGCTCGGGTTTTCGCCGTCGAGGTACGCCACGCACGCAAGGAAGCGGTCAACGCGGTTGCCCCAGTTGTCGCCCCACTCGATAATGTTGCCGCGCGGCGGGTCGTATTCAACTGTATCGAGAGCCGCGCCCGTCAAGCCGTCGAACAGCGTCAGGTACTCGGGGCCGTCTATGATAAATCCGTCCTTGTTTCTGTAATCCGCGTCCTTGTCGCCTATCACGTTACCTACGCCGTCAACCGAGCCGTCCGCGGTTTTGCATACCATTTCGGCTCTGCCGTCGTTGTTGAAGTCGTATACCATGAACTGCGTGTAGTGCGCACCGCTTCTGATGTTTTTGCCGAGATTTATTCTCCAAAGACGCTTGCCGTTTAACTTGTACGCGTCAAGTATGCACTCGCCGGTGTAACCCTTGTGTGAGTTGTCCCTGCCGTTCGCGTCCCAGCGGAGGATTATTTCGTATTCGCCGTCGCCGTCAAGGTCGCCGACCGACGCGTCGTTCGCGGTGTACTCGTAAACCTTGCCGTTTGACGGATCTGTCCACGGAGCGGGCTTGTCGAGCGGTATCGAGAGGTACTCCTTATCCCACGGCTTTACCTCATAGCCGTGCTTTTCAGCCTTGCCGTCCTTTACGGCTTTTATCGTGTAAACGTCGGTCTGCTTGCCGTCCTTGTCAAGATAGTTTGTGGAGTCGGTTATTATATCGGTTATTCTGTCGCCGTTTCTGTACACGACGAAGTTTATGCCCTGCTCGTACTCGTAGGCGTTCAGCCTCCAGCTCAGGAATATGCCGTTCTCGGTCGGAACTGCCACAGCGCCGCGGTCGAGCGTTTCCATTTTATATTTCTTCGGTTCGGCTTCCATGTCTATCGTAACATCCGCGCGCGCCGTTTTGCCGCTTGTCGTTACGGCTTCAACGCCGTACACGTACGGCACATTTGTTATAACCTTGTCGTCTATGTAATCGGCATCAGTCGTGCGCGCTATGAGCTTGTACAAGCCGTAGGGAGCTTTGCGGTAAATGTTGTACCAAACGGCTTCCTTCACGCCGTCCCACACGAGCGCGACGGAATTTGCAGTCTCCTTCGCGTCCAGATTTTCTATCTTCGCTGTAACAGCGCCGCCGTCAACCACAGTGACGTTTACCGACGACGATTCGCCGAGAAAATGCTGCGCGTAAAGCGGACATACGGTGTACTCGAACTCCTGCGCAAGCTCCACCGTGTCATCCGTAAATTCCTCGTTTGTAACCTCGGTGCAGACCTCGATTTCGTGGTTTCTCTTGTGGTTTATGCGCTGTACGCGGTAGCCTGTTACGTCCTCCGCTTTATCCCACGTGAGCTTTACCGCCGCGCCGCCGCGCTTCGCGGTAACGCTGCTTGTGAGATTTGTAACGCCGACGCTGCGCTTTATCGTTATATCTATGCTGTTGAGAGTTGTGTGACGGCTTGACCGGAACGTAAATTCCATCTTTCCGTCGGTCACCTCGACGGTGTACACTCTCTCGGCAACGACGTTGCAGCGCACCCATACGCGTTTTTTATCGCCGTTTATCGAATAGAACACAACATTGTCTCCCTCGTCGTCGTAATCGCCGGTCGATACGCGCACTATATACGTTCCGTTTTCCATATCAACTCTGAAGGTATTTTCATCGACAAAAAGGAAATCACGGTTTAATTCCTTCGCGCCCTCCGTTCTCTCGACAGCCGAAGTCGTTTTCGAGAGACCGTAGCCTTTCTCGGGCGTGTAGAGCGTGTTTTCCGTGACCTTTGTATAACCGTCGTGAACGGGTTTACTGCCGAAATCAAAGCTTGCTTCTGTAAACATAACCTTATTCATTACCTTTCATTCCGTAAATTTTATTTCCCGCCGCCGTGTAATGAGCACACTTCGACGTATAACATATCATTTTAATTATACACCCGCGGCGGGGAATAAGTAAAGAGGTTTTTTGAAAAAAGTTCAAATTTTTACACTCTCTGTTTGCAGCGTTCCATCAGCCGTGCCGGCTCCTATGTTGTCGAGGCTTTTAAATTCAAAGCCCTGCTCCTTCGCGCAGCATATTATGTCGTGAAGCGCGGCGGCGTTGTCCGATGAAACGGCGTGCAGAAGCAGTATCGCGCCGTCGTGGAAGTAGGGCGTGACCTCCTTGAACGCGTGTTCCTTGCCCTGCTGCATGTTTATGTCCCAGTCCTTGTACGCGAAGCTCCACAAAATTGTTTTATATCCCATATCGCGCGCCACCGCAAGTACGCGCTCCGACCACTCACCCTCCGGCGGCCGCATGTACGTCATTGTGTAGCCGTACATCTCCTGCGCCGTTTTGTTTAAATCGTCAAGCTCCTTTTGAACCGTTTCAACACTCTGTTTCGGGAGGTTTACGTGGTTTACTGTGTGGTTGCCGACGATGTGCCCGTCGTCTATCATGCGCCGGACAAGCTCCTTCTGGTTTTCAAGATACGGCCCCGTCACGAAAAACGCCGCGGGAGTCTGCGTTTCCTCGAGAACGTCGAGAATTTGAGAGGTGTAGCCGTTTTCGTAGCCCTCGTCAAACGTGAGATAAAGTGTTTTCGGCGCGTTTTCGTCAATGTAATAGCAGTCGTATTTTGCCATTGTGTCCCTGTCCTTTTGCGGAATGTCGGGAGCTTTTCCCTTTTTTTTCACAAAGCCCCAGCCCGTACCCGTATTGTCAAGAGCTTCGTACGACCCGCCGCCGGACGTTGCGGCGCTTGGTTCTTCATCTGCTTTTTCCGCGCCGCAGCCCGTCAAAAGCAGCGCGGCGCATACAAACGTGACTAAAAATTTTTTCATATTTACATCTTCCTTTCTATTTTGTAATAATTTTTTGTCAAATCTTGTTGAATTTTAAAATGTTTTGGTGTATACTAAATATATATTTTATATAGAATGTTAAAAGGGGGATCATGATGGCAACAATGAACGAATTTGAACGCAGGCGACGCGAGCGCAGAATGCGTGAA
Source organism: uncultured Clostridia bacterium (assembly GCA_947626045.1). Lineage (GTDB taxonomy): Bacteria > Bacillota > Clostridia > UBA1381 > UBA1381 > Hominilimicola. Next base: position 17,236 of record CANQQS010000042.1, read on the forward strand.
CGCCGCAGAAAAAAGCGTATCCGCGCCGCTATTATTCTTATAGCGTTCGTGTGCGCCGTTATTTTAATTGTTATCTTGTGCATGAGCAAATGCTCATCAAACAAGCCTGCCGAACCGGTACAGCTCGGCGGTGACGGCACAAGTGAGACTACACTGTCTCCTCAGGACGGCGGAACTCCCACAGCCGCTCCCATAGTAAATCCGATGTCAATTCCCCCCGCGTCGGAAAACAACGATTTGATGGACATCATAGAGGACTCGGGTCAGGAAAAACGCTGCTATCTCACGTTTGACGACGGTCCCACCGAAAATATAACGCCGCAGATTCTCGACACATTAAGACGCTACAACGTTAAGGCAACCTTCTTTGAGATCGGCTCGCTCATACAGACAAATCCGTCAATGGCGCGCCGCGTGTACGAGGAAGGTCATCTTATCGCAAATCATTCCGACGGACATAACTATGCAAAATTATATGTTTCTACGGACACATTTATGAATGAAGTAAACGAATGTTATGAGGCGATTAAGGATGTTACCGGCGAAGCGGAGCCGTTTAAGCTCGTGCGTTTCCCGGGCGGCGGATTTAATTCGAGTGCCGACAGCTATGCGCCGGTAAAGCAGGAATGTAAGGATGCACTCGCGGAGTACGGCTTCTACTACTGTGACTGGAACGCGCTGAACGGCGACGCGGAAGGCAAGACAAAGGACGCCGACGAGCTTCTCGATTACCTCATAGATTCCATCGACGGTCAGGACAATATTGTAGTGCTTATGCATGACGCGGCGGCTAAGCAGGCTACGGCGGACGCGCTCGGCTCGATTATAGAATACTTGAGGGGCGAGGGCTACACATTCCACAGACTTGACGACATAGAGTACCGGACAAGCACGGGTAAAACAAGCTTGGACGAGGATTCCGATTCGGACAGCAGTTATGACGAGGACTCGGATTACGACAGCGATTATGACGAGGATTCGGATGAGAATTATGATGAGGATTACGATTCGGATTTCGATGAGGACTCCGACAACAGCTCGAACAGCGGTTCCCCACAAAATCAGACGACGGCTCCCATTCCTTCCGGCGGCTCGTCCGGAGGAAGTACCGGTCCAATAATTATTCAGTAAGTATACAAAAAAATCGTTCCCAAAAGGAACGATTTTTTATTGTCATATTTCAAGTAATGTAACCTCACCGGACGCGAGCGTTTTCTTCACGTCTATAAGGCGTTGGTTCTCGCTGCCGCGGAATTTAAGGCGCAGATTTTTCTTTGCCTCCACGAATTTGCCGTCGACAAGCACGTCGATTAGCGCGAGTATGTCCTTTGATACGTCCGTGTCTTTAAGCTGCTCAAATGTGAAGCCGCTGTAGCACCATATGTTCATGTCGGGGTGTCTGTCCTTTACGGCGCGTATGACGCGCAGCACCGTTTCTCTGTTCTCCGGCTCGAACGGCTCGCCGCCGAGCACGCTGAAGCCCTCTATATAATCGGGTTCGAGCGCGGTGAGTATTTCTTTGAGCGTGTCGTCGTCGAATGGCTCGCCGTAGGCGAAGTCCCACGCCTCACTGTTGAAGCAGCCCTTGCACGCATGGCGGCAGCCGCTTACAAACAGCGATACACGCACGCCCGGCCCGTTCGCAACGTCGGTTTTTTTTATTACAGCGTAGTTCATGTTCGGTTCCTTTCTTGTGGGGATTTGGTGGTGTAAAGGCGGGACGTCGAGGGCGCCGTCCCCTACGTATGACCCCCTCTTTGAGGGGGTCTTGCGGGCGGCGAATCGCCGCCCCTACAACCGTGATTTTGAAATTGCATGAACGGGCGAACACGGTTCGCCCCTACGATACCGTTCACATCACGTTGTCGCGGACGGGCGACCGCGAGGGTCGCCCCTACATAAAATTGCACCCGTAGGGGCGACCCTTGCGGTCGCCCGCGCATACACTCCCTCATTTTTTCAGAAAAAAAGGGGCGGCACAACCGCCCCGAAAAATCGTATTACAGATGCAGCACTCTGCTCTTTATTTCGCTTGTCTTACCGGTATTCCAGAAGTTCTCGCCGAGGTAGCCGCACGTTCTGCGCGTTACCGACAGCTTGTTCTTATCCTTATTGCCGCACTGCGGGCATTCCCATTCGAGATCGTCGTTTATCTTGATTTCACCGTCGAAGCCGCATACCTGGCAATAGTCGGATTTCGTGTTAAACTCGCCGTACTGGATATGGTCGTAAATGTACTTCACAAGCATTTCGAGTGCGGGCAGGTTGTTCTGCATATTCGGAATTTCAACGTACGAGATTGCGCCGCCGAGCGAAATATCCTGGAACTCACTCTCGATGTCGAACTTGTCGAACGCGCTTATATGCTCTCTTACGTCAACGTGGTAAGAATTCGTGTAATAGCCCTTGTCGGTTACGTTCTTGATTATGCCGTACTTCGCGCGGTCAATCTTCGCGAAACGGTAGCAGAGCGACTCGGCGGGCGTGCCGTAAAGCGCGAAGCCGATATTCGTCCTCTTCTTCCACTCCTGAACCTTTTCGCGCATCTTCTTCATTACTTTAAGCGCAAACTCCTTGCCCTCGCCATGCGTCTGGCTCTGACCGGTCATGAGGTAGGTAAGCTCGTACAGTCCGATGTAGCCGAGCGAGATTGAGGAGTAACCGCCGTAGAGGTACTTGTCGATCTTCTCGCCCTTCTTAAGGCGCGCGATCGCGCCGTACTGCCAATGAATCGGGCTTACGTCCGACACGGTGCCGAGAAGCGCCTTGTGACGGCACATAATCGCCTCGAAGCAAAGCTCAAGTCTTTCTTCAAACAGCTTCCAGAAGCGATCCATATCGCCCTTCGCGATAATGCCCATCTGCGGGAGGTTTATGCTGACAACGCCCTGATTGAAGCGTCCTTCCCACTTATAATTGCCGTTCTCGTCCTTCCACGGAGCGAGGAACGAGCGGCAGCCCATAGGTCCGAACACGTTGCCCTCGTAATTCTCACGCATCTTCTTTGCGCTCAGATAGTCGGGGTACATTCTCTTTGCGCTGCACTTTACGGCGAGCTTCGTAACGTAATCGTACTTGCCGCCCTTTAAGCAGTTGTTCTCGTCAAGCACGTACACGAGCTTCGGGAACGCCGGCGTCACGTAAACGCCCTGCTCATTCTTTATGCCCTCGAGACGCTGACGGAGTATTTCTTCTATTATTCTTACGTTTTCCTCAACGTACTCGTCATTCTCGTCGATGTAGAGGAAAAGCGTTACGAACGGCGACTGACCGTTTGTTGTCATGAGCGTGTTAATCTGGTACTGTATCGTCTGCACGCCCGACTTAAGCTCGTCGTCAACGCGCATGGACACTATCTTTTCAAGCGTTTCGTCGTCTATATCGCCGCCGAACTTCTCTCTCGCTTCCTTTTCAAACTTTTCACGGCTTCTTCTCAGATACTTGCCGAGGTGCGCCACGTTTACCGACTGTCCGCCGTACTGGTTACTCGCTACCGCCGCTATGATCTGCGTCGTGACTGTGCAGGCAACCTGGAAGCTCTTGGGCGACTCGATAAGCTTGCCGTTCATTACCGTGCCGTTGTCGAGCATATCCTTTATGTTTATGAGGCAGCAGTTGAATATCGGCTGAATGAAGTAGTCCGCGTCGTGGAAGTGAAGCACGCCGTTGTCGTGCGCCATCGAGATATGCTCGGGAAGCAGTATTCTTCTCGTAAGGTCGCGCGATACCTCGCCCGCGATGTAGTCGCGCTGCGTTGACGCGTGAACCGTGTTCTTGTTTGAGTTCTCCTCCGCAAGCTCCTTGTTCTCGTTCTTTATGAGTTTAAGTATCGACTCATCGGTTGTGTTCTTTTTACGGAGCAGGCTTCTCTGGTAGCGGTAAATCATGTATTTCTTCGCAAGCACATACTTGTTATTGCTTACGAGCGTTCTTTCTATAATATCCTGTATCGTCTCTACCGGAATAATGTCGCCGCTGAGGTTTTCAACGTTCTCTACCGCCTGCGCGATAAGATTCGCGTCCGCCTTCTGCGAATTTTCAACCTCGACATTCGCCTTCTCTATGGCGTTCGTTATCTTTTCAACGTCATAGCTGACGATTCTTCCGTCACGCTTCTGAACCTTCATTTTCTTTCCTTCCCTTCCCGAAATACTTTGAAACCGGCGGCGCGCATATACCACTATATTTTGTGCCGTCCGTTCTGTAAACTCTCTATATATTGAATACGAACCAAATTATAGCACAAGATTTTTCTAAATGCAACCGATTTATGTTTACAAGTTTGCGACAAAAACGGTCAAAAAAATTGTTTTTGTAAACATAATGTAACTTGACACGAAAAAAACCCGTAAAA
>CANQQS010000043.1 GCA_947626045.1 uncultured Clostridia bacterium
TATGTGAGCGACGATATTTCAAGCTTTGAGGAACTCGGCGGTATTTTCCTTGAACGGGAAATAAACGGACAGGTGAGCAAAATTGACATTGAAAAATACTGATAATTCGTATAAAATAGTAGTCAGAAACACACAGACAACAGACGGCGAGCAAAACGTCATCGAAGAAACGGCGTTCGGCAGCTATCATGAAAAAAGCGGAAAGCAATACATAACGTACCGCACCGAAGAAACGGACGAAAGCGAAAGCACCGCGTCGATACTCATACTCGACGGCGACAGTCTCACAATCAGGCGGCGCGGAAGCACAAGCTCGCACATGATATACAGAGCGGGACACAGACACTCATTTCCGTACGCAACGCCGTACGGAACGATAGACATGGAGCTTGAAACGGACAGGCTTATATCGTATCTGTCACACAGCGGCGGCACGATTGAGCTTGCGTACACGCTCACGATACAAGGCGAAAAATACTTTAACAATATGAAAATTACTGTTACAAAGGGGTAGGAACCATGAAGATGAAAAAAATTGCGGCAATTATACTGGCTGTTTCAATGCTTTCTCCGGCTGCGGCAATAGCCGCGCCGGAGAAAGAAGCCGAGCCCGAAAAGGAATACAGCGGCGAATACATGGCGTTTGACCAGATAGCCGACTACATATCGCAGCTTTACATAGACGAATATGACAAGCAGGACATCATGAATCAAGGTCTGTCGGAATTTCTGAGCGGCAATGACGATATACTTGTTCAGCTTTTAAAGTCCACGCTTGAAAGCATGGACGACTACAGCGAGTTTTACACCGCAGAGGAGTACAAGCAGTTCGAGGATAATCTTTCCCACCTGTCGTACGGAATTGGCATAGCCATGAAGGAAAACGAGGACGGACTGTTTGAGATAACGGACTTTGCAGAGGATAACGATAACGCGAAAAACGCAGGCATAGAAATAGGCGACATAATCACGAAGGTGGACGGCGTGTCGGTGCGCGGCATAGGTATGGATGCGGTGCGCGGCATGGTAGTAGGCGATGAAGGCACCAGCGTCATAATCACGGTGCTGCGCGGTGACGATGAAAAGGATATAACGGTTACGCGCGGCGTTTCGGTAAATATGGGTACGGTTGACGCGCAGATATTTGACGGCAATATCGGATATATCCGAATTTACTCATTCGGCGCCGGCACCGATGAGGAATTTACGGATGCTCTTAATTTTATGCGGGAGAATGACGTAAAGAAAATAATGCTTGATTTACGTGACAACACCGGCGGCTGGACCACGTCGGTTATAGCGATAGCGCAGCAGATAGTGCCTAAGGGGAAAATAATCGACATGAAGTTCAGACTTCCGTCCGATAATGCGACATATACCTCAACACTCGCGAAAAAGGAATTTGACTTCGCGGTACTTGTAAACGAAAATACCGCGTCGGCGTCGGAGATACTTGCCAGCGCGCTTCAGGACTCAAAGGCGGGTACGCTTATCGGTACGACCACTTTCGGAAAGGCTGTCGTACAGAATGTATATCCTCTGCAAAACGGCTCGATAATAAAGCTCACGGCGGGAGAATATATCACGCGTAACGGCAAGGAGATAAACAAAATCGGTCTTACACCGGACAAATATGTGGAAAACGAGGTTTCAAAGTTTGACTCGTCGGAGTATACGCAGTTTGACTACAACACAAAAATATCTCTCGGACAGTCGCACCCGAACGTGAAGGCGGCTAAGGAGAGACTGAATCTCATGGGCGATTACGACGGCGAGATAAACGAGGTGTTTGATGAGGAATTTTACGATACGATAAAGGTTTACCAGAGCCTGAACGATATTTTCGCCTACGGAGTGCTTGACGCGCCGACAATGAAAATGATTGAAAGCACCATTTCGGAATATGATGTGGTTAAGGATCTGCAATTTGAGGCGGCATACGAACTGCTCGGCGGAGTAATAAAAAAATAACAGAACGCGCAGCGCGTCCCCGAATGTTAAATTCGGGGACTTTTTTTACACAAAAGTACATGCTCATCAGTTACCGCGCACGCATATAATAACAGAGCGAAACATAAATATAGACGTGGAAAGGAAAGATTATCATGAACAGAATTGAGCAGCTTTTAAAGGATTTTGACGAAAACCAGCTTCGGGAAATAAACAAATTTCTCCAAAGCGCCGACGGTGAGAGACTGAAGAATCAGATTTCAAACGCCGATAAAGACCGTCTGATACGCGAATTTTCAAGGCTCGACGAAGAGGAGATACGGAAACGTGTCGCGGGATTAAAAGCTTCCGACATTAAAAAAATAATGAAAAATATGTGAGGTGTTTAAAATGGCTGACATATCCGAGACAATCAAAAGCCTGCTTGACAGCGACGCGGGCGACTCGATAAAGAGCATGGTAAGCTCTCTTTCGTCCGGCGGCGGAAAAGCGCCCGACGCGGACAGCCTCGCGTCGATAGGACAGCTCAAGAGCATAGCGGAAAATCTTGCAAATAATCATTCCGACCCGAGAACAAACCTGCTTTTGTCACTAAAACCGTACATGCACGGCGGCAGACGGCAGACGATAGACGGCATGGTAAAAATGATAGGAGCGGTAAATATCATAAGGGCTATGGGATATAAATAAGCGTTCGGAAGGGGAGAAGCGGCATGTACAGAACCTACAGCTACAAGGATATGCCGGTTGTCAGGCGGCAGGAACAACAGACGAGGGACACTAAACCGGAAAAGAACGGGGACACCAAAGTGACGGCAGGGGACAGTAAAACAAAAAAGAGGGACACTAAAACACTGTCGCTTTTCGGCGACCTTTCGAGCGATGAAATAATCATTCTCGCCGTCGCGTTCATACTTCTTGCCGACGGCTGCGACGACAAGCTTCTTATAGCCGCGCTCGCGTTTTTGTTTATCTCGGAAAGGCTGTAGTATAATTCCCCGAAAATTGTAAATAATAACACATATGATAATAATACGTCACGGAGGACGGCAATGGTATACGAACCTAAATTTTACAGGTGCGCCGAGTGCGGCGCAATTCTGGAAGCGATAACGCCGCAGTGCTGCGACGAGCTTTACTGCTGCGGACACGAAACGCAGCTTATGCGCGCAAACGAGCTTAGCGAGCTTAAAGAAAAACACATGCCAATAGTTACGCGCGGCGATAAAAGCCTTACGGTGAGTGTCGGAGGCACGCTCCATCCCATGAGCGGCGAACACAGCATACTGTGGATTGAAGTTAAGAGCAAGTACCGAACCCGCCGCGTCATGCTAAAAAAGGGTGACGACCCCGTGGTCACATTCAAAATCCCTATAAACATACCCGTAAAAGTTTATTCCTACTGCAACAAGCATGGGTTATGGAAAGCAACCGCATAAAAACAGAGCGTCACAGGCGCTCTGTTTTTATGTGTTTTATGCGAATAATTTTTTAATTTCTTCTTCCGTAAGCGTTACGCTCGGATTGAAGCCGTCGGACGCGGCGTAATACAGTATACTGTTTCTCAGAGCCTGTACCGTCGGCTTTTGAACCGACAAATCAAAGCCGCAGAACAGGAACGAGCCGTTGCCGACTTTCGCTTCAAACAGCGGCGAGCGGCGTATGTTGCTGTAATAGTTCGGCACAGGTTCTACAAGATATTTGAATTCGGGATTTAAGCCCGAAACATCGGCGCATACGCAGTTGTCGATCGGGTGCTTCCACTGAAAGCCGCCGTATTCGCCGGTCGGGAATTTCTTAAACGCGCCGCTTTCGCTGTCAATCATAAGACCGTTCGTGCGCTCGGACGGGAAGTGCGCCGGCGACCAGAACGTGGGCTTGAACAGTCCCTCGATCGGGTTTAGAAGATTATCCTTGCTCATACTCACAATCGCCTTACCGCCGTTTTTGACAATCTCATAAAATTTATCGTCCGCGCCGTCTGTCAGTGATACCTTATTCACATATTTTTCATCGGTATACACGTAAATTTCCCATTCGTTTGTATATTCGCCGACGCTCACCCTTATCGTGAGCGCCTTCGGCTCGGTTACGAAATAAAGCGGAAATGATACCGACTTTGAGCGCGTTTCCTTTTCCAGCACGACCTCGCCGCCGTCAATCACCTCAAGCTTAAACCGCGGCATATTTATTCTTTGCTCGCCGTAATTGTACAGGTCAAGTTCCGCCTTGAACGTGTCGGTGTTTTTGAACACCCTGTCAGCCTTCATCAGCGGAACGGTGTGGTTACAGAACTCTCGGAACTTTTCTGCGGATATAATACCCTTGTTTTTCCAAAACACGTCAAGCATGCCAATCGTCGCCGTACCCTGACCCGTATAGTCGCATAGCCCCAGAAGCTCAAAACCGCCCATACGGCGCGTACGCATCGCGGCTTCGATTTCCTCCTTATACATCATCGCCGCAAACGCGCCCGACGCACTCTTAAATTTTCCGAGCATAGTATATACGTTATGCTTTACCATTTCCTGCTTTATAAACTCGAAATTTACGGGTTTTAAGCTGCCGGTATAATCGCTTACGCTGTCAACATCGGGGTATACGCAGTACTGACCGACCTCGAACGACACAACGGGCTGCGGCATATTCTTTATTGCTTTGTCGTAATTAAGGCGCGTATGCTCCGAAACGATGTCGTGGAATACCTGTACTCTTACTCTGTTGCCGCCCGCCTCAAACGCCGAGAAATAATCGTCGGCGGGGGATACGGGTCTGTCAAAGTTTGACGTGAGAGTGTACAGTCTGCGGTCGTCGAGCGCCTTAATCTGCGTTGTAATATCCTCGAGCATTTCAAAATCGCCGAGGTTCTCGTTGCCGTTCGAGAACATTATAAACGACGGATGATTGCCGTATGTTTCTGATATACGCTTTGCCTCGGCGTGGAAAAACACCTCGTGCGCGGTGTCGTCGCCGGCTGAAATTGACGTCACATCCTTGTTGAGCCACAGCGGCATTTCCGCGAGGACGTACACGCCCGTCATATCGGCAGCCTTAAACGCCGCTTCGGGCGGACACCACGAATGAAAGCGCACATGGTTAAGACCGTACTCCTTCACCGTGTTAAATACCCTTAGCCACTCGTCAAGCTCGGTCGGGGGATAACCGGTAAGCGGATATATCGCGCAGTCAAGAGTGCCGCGCAGAGCCGTTTTTCTGCCGTTTACCGTAAATTCCGTACCCTCCGTGCCGACAATGCGCATACCGAACGGAACGGTCTTTTCATCAACCGTCACGCCGTTCTTTATCATCCTGACGCGCAGCTTGTACAGCGACGGATTAAATTCGTCCCAGAGCTTTCTGTGGCGTATCGGATATGTAAAACGCAGCGGCTGTACCTTGTTATACAGTGTGAAATCATAGACGCGCGGTTTAAGCATTCTGCCCGACGGCGTTTCCGCCGAAACCTCTATACGGACATTGCGGCGGTCGTCGGGGTAGAGACAGTCGCTGTGCGCCGACACCTTCACTCTAACGCCGAATTTCTCTGTTTTAATCTGTATGTTTGACAGGTGGAATATATCCTCGCATTTAAGATATATGCCGCCGATTACGCCGTTCCATATAGACTGCGTGTCAACGCTGTAGCCGCTCGACATGCCTTCAAGCGACATTATGTTTGAATTGTCGCACCGCAGCGTCAGCGTGTGTTTCCCAGCCTTAAGCTTGCCGGTAAGATCGTACGTGTGCGGTGCGCACAGGCTTATAACGCGTCTCGATATTTTCACACCGTCAATCCACAAATCGGACGCGCCGTTTATACGCTCGAAAAAGAGCGTCAGACATTTGTCCTCAAAATCCGCGGGCAAGTCAAACTCACGCTGCAGCCACAGTGGACCTATATACTCATATTCTGGACGCAGTGTTCTCACAGCCTCATAGCAAAGCTCCGCTGGCGGAGTGTACGTTTTACCCACGCCGTTTGAACACGCGTCGCCGGGGAGCTTAAAGCCCGCGCATGAAAGCTCGCGCTCAAAGAACCGCTCGTTTATTCCGTTATCCTCAATATCCGTTTCATAGCGCCATTCGCCCGACAAATCCAAAGCACGCATATTATATACCTCTTTTCATAATTTTCTTCAGTTCAATAAGCCCCTGATGCGAGACATCTTCGCCGAGACCCTTATCCGCGTACTCGAGCGCGCTTTCGCTGTCGCCCAGTCCGTAAAAGCCGAGAGCCGCAAGATAGCTGCACGTTACGCGGTTTTTCCTGTTCATATCGGTGTCAAACACAAGGAAGTCGGGGAGAGACACCGCGAAATAGTCAAACTCCGCCTTGTCGCTCATATGCTCCAGACCGTAGGATATAAGGCGGTTAAACATACCCTTTGCGCTTCGCTCGTCGCCGAGGGCGCGTTTTGCGAGCGCCATATAGAACAGAACTTCGGGCGGACGGTCGTTGTAATAACGCGCGTCGCCTATAGTGCCGTCGCCTTCGGACGCTTTTTCAAAATAATCCTTGGCGGCTATGTAGTCAATCTTTTCGTTCGCCCTGCCGAGCGTATAATAAATATCGTTATCGGCGGCGTTAATGAGCTTGCCCTCACCGAGATTTTCGGGGTATGTGAGAGCGCTTTCGAGGTACTCGTTTGCCGCCTCGTAATCGTCATTTTCCGCACATTCGCGCGCAAGACCGACGAGCGAGAGCTTGTACTGAGCGGTAATTTTGCCTTCACCGCCCTCCCACGGGTGAAAATGACGTGCCGCAATCGCCTTGTGCGCCTTATCGTACTGACCGTCGCTGTTTAAGAGCGTCACATACTCCGTGTAAAGGTCGTCGCGCTCCTTCACAAGCTCGATATTGTCGGAAAGCAGCTTTAACCGCTTCTTTACCGAAACATTTGTCTGCTTATATATAAGGTCAAGCTCGTATAAAAGACGCGAACTGTCGTGGTCGAGCCTGAACGCGCGCTCCATTTCGGTAACGGCTTTGCGCTCATCGCGCAGCTTGTTAAAGTACACGAGCGACAAATTCCTGTGTACAATCGGGTTTGACGAGTCGATTTCATTCGATTTCGTCCAGCACTGGAACGCCGCGCCCCAGCGTCCTTTATCATACAGCAAATTGCCGAGCAGATACGGCGCGTTCGCGTCGCTTTTGTTATGCTCCGTGGCGTAGCGCAGCACGATCATATCGTTGTGGCGCACCGGGAAGCAGTAGTCACAGCTGCATTTTGCCGCGACTTCAAGCTCGATCTCGCTCTTTGAATAGTAAGCCATGTAGTAGTGCAGCATCGGCTTATCCGCCTGCGACACGAGCGCGAGAACCTTCGCCGCTTCGTCCCACAGTCCGAACTCGGCGTAATTAAGCGATAAATCAATATAGCTGTCCACGTCGCCGCGCATTATCGTGGTAAGCTCGTTAAGCACCGCGAAATCGTCCGTGATGCGGTAAAGCTCATAACGGCAGCCGTAGTTTAACGGATCGAGCTTCATAGTCGCGAGCGCGAACTCCTTCGCTTCCGTAAGCCTGCCCGTAAGACGCAGCAGCGATGTTTTAAGGTTACGTGCCTTTAAGTTGTGCATACCTCTTGCGAGCGACTGCTCCGCAAATGTGAGAGCCTTTTCGTAATCGCCGCGCGACGCGTCGATACAAGCAAGCTGATAAAATCCCTTATCCTGCATTGCGGCTGACCAGATAGACTTATAAAACGCGTCGTACGCCTCGTCGCTCTTGCCCTGTTTCCGTAAAGCAAGACCGAGATTATAGTACGGCTCACAGTCGTAGGGATTGGGGTTTTTCCACGTCGATTTTTTTATCGCCTCGCGGAAATGCTTTTCCGCTTTTTCAAACAGTCCGCGCTCGTACAGGTACCTGCCGTAAGCGTTGTTGAGGCGTATATCTGTCTTGTCGCGGCGCAGACCCTCGAGATAGTAATCCTCGGGCGAGAACGTCGCGTGACGGTACTGCTCCAAATGGAGAGCCGTCAGATACAATTCCTCAGTTGTCGCTATCTCCGACGGCTTTTTACACGCCTCGGCGGGCGCGGGAGTTTTTTCGTATGTTTTCGGCTCGGGCGTGTATGAAATTATTACATTGTCGTCACTGTCAGTCAGCGTCAGCGTCAAATCCTCCTCGCTGTCGTCTATAAGCTCTATTTCCTCATAAAACGGTTTTTCGGGCGACAGCTCCACGTCCTTTATCGTCTTTTTCTCGATTCTGCCCGACAGCGTTACATTCACCGTTATCTTTTCGGGTGAGTACGCGCTTATGTACGCCTTGCCGTCCTTAACCTCAAGGTTTACCGCGGCTTTAAGACACGCGTTCTTTACCGCGCCGACCGTCTTGTACGGCAGGAAATACTGCGTAAACGTCTTTTCCTCGTACGGCGCTATGAACGTAAAGTCCGGCTGGTTATCGGTGAACACGCCGGTCATAAGCTCTATGTACGGGCCGTTTTCGTCGGTCAGATTGCGATCCCACGCTTTGCCGAAATCACCGCAGCCCCACGTCCACTGCTTTTTACCCGGGGATATGTGATGGTCGGCTATATGCAGAAGACCGGCTTCGCGTCCGTAGTCGTAATTTCCTATGAAATCGTAGTCAGAGTGATACGCCATATACGACGTCGGAACGGGGATATTTTTATACATCGAAATATCCACACCCTCGCTGTAATCCATTTTATAATACGTGCTTGTGGATATGGGGAAGCGCGACACGTCACGCTTGCCGTGATCCATTACGGCGTGAACGTCGGGCGGGAATATAGATTTTGTGTTTTCGTTTACCGGCACGGCGGGGTTCGCCCACCACAGGAACGTCTGCGGTCTGTCGGTCTGGTTGTATATCTGTCCCTTTATTTCGAGATATGCCTTGCCGGGGTAGAGCGTAAAGCGCGCCATACCCTTCATGCGGTGCATCTTCTCTATCTCGCCGACTGTAACAGTCGCACTGCCGTCCTCGTTCTCACACGTTGTGAAATCAACGGGATCGAACGTCGAGGGGCGGTGATGCTGCGGCCAGTTAAACTCGATGCCGCCCGACACCCACGGACCCGCAAGCCCGACAAGTGCGGGCTTTATTACCTCGTTGTGGTACACCGCGTCGTAGCCGTTTGTCTTATCGTATATTCTGTGTATCTTGCCGCCTATCTCGGGCAGCACCATAACAAGAAGGTACTCGTTCTCGAGATATACCGCCGTATAGCTTTTATCGATCTTTTCATCTGATATGCTTTCGCGCACGGGATGGGGATAAACTCTGCCGGAGCTTCCCTGATAGACGCGCTTTTCAAGGAACATCGGCAGCTTGCTTGCCTTACCGGCTTCATACGTCGGTATAACAATGTCCTCCGTCCACATTTTTACTTTATTCATCATTATTCTCCTTTCGGAATTTATGCGTGTCATGGTATATTATATATTGTTTTTCCGGCAATATCAATACCGTAAATCACATATTTATGCCTTTTGCGCATTGGGAAACAAAAAAGATACGTATGCGTAATGATAATGTCACAAAAACGGGGTTAAAAATGTTGCGAAAACTTGTTGAATATGATAAAATTATAATAACATACTATGTGTAGAAAGGGAGAAAAAACTATGAATAAGCTTTTCAAAACAGCTCTCGCTGCCGTAATGGTGCTGTCAATGGCGCTGCCGGTATTCGCGGAGCCGTCAGAAACGGACGAAAACACAGCGGCGCCCAATGCCGGTTCAAACGTGTTCAGCGACATTAACACGGAAAACTTCGCGTGGGCAAAGCCGTACATACTCAATATGCACGAAAAGGGACTTGTATCGGGCTACGAGGACGGAACGTACAGACCCGATAACGATGTTACGCGTCAGGAGGCTCTTTCGCTGTTCGCAAGAGCGATGGGCTCAAACGACCCCGTAAACGCCGAGGTACTTCAAATAGCGCACGACAGGTACGATGAGCTTATAAGTAATTATGCACTTACATGGGGTAAGGATGAAATAGCGTATCTTATGTACAAGGGTGCGCTCAAAAAGGTTGACCTCGACACGTACCTTTTGGGCGATGAAAAGAAAACTCCGATGAAGCGTTACGAGGCCGCCATAATAATCACCAAGGCAATGGGCGGCGAGGAAAAGGCTCTTGCCGACCTTGGCGTTGTGCTTGATTATAACGACGCGCGCGATGTGCCTTCAAACGCTATACAGTACGTGGCTTACGCGAGCGACGCGGGTATAATGGAAGGAATGGGCGACGGCACATTCTCGCCGAACACAGCCGTAAAGAGAAGTCAGATTGCGGTAATGCTTTCGCGCACGGTTGACAAGACGGAATATGAATTTATAAGCGGCACGCTTACGGCGATAGATACCGGAAGTATGACGATTTCAATCAAGAATGATGACGATGAAGATGAGACGTATTCATACACCGGCGATACGAGCTTTAAGACGCTGGGCGATGAAACGCAGCCTTCTGCGATGGCGGCGAATATGTCGGTGGTCGTTACACTGTCGGGCGGAACGGCGGTATCGGTTGATACGGTTTCCGAGCTGCCGAGTGAAACGGTTGTCGGAAAGTATGTGAACTACGCGACAAATTCGGGCGTAACGTCTGTAAGAATAACTCTTGATGAAACGGGCGAAACAATGAGCTACGAGTGTCTGCCGGATCTTTCGGTTATGTATCAGGGCAGTCCCGCGACGGTAAGAAGCTTTGTAAAGGGCGACGTCCTCGAGCTTGAGCTTAAAAACGGTAAAATTGCAAAGATAAGCGGCAACAATAAGACCGTAACCATTTCGGGAGCCGTTGTGGAGAACATAGACATAAGCGACGGCGTACATATTACGATTTCACACGGCGACGATGAATACAACGGAAAGACATATGAGGTGAGCAGCGACGTATCGGTCAGAAAGAACGATGTGACATCCGGTCTTGACAGTATATATCCCGGCGACAAGGTAAAGCTTACGCTTGAATATGACGTCGTTACTGAAATCCGCGCGACGTCAACCACAAAATCCGCAGAAGGCACGATAAAGAGCCTCACGATTGCCTCGCCCGACTCCACGATAACGCTTAACATAAACGGCGAGGAAAAGACATATACAATACCGAAGGACGTTGTTATAACAGTCAACGGCGAAGAAGGTTCACTCTACGATTTCAGAGTCGGCGACATAATAAAAATTAATACCGACAGTGACGCTATAACAAAGATTACAGCCACATCAACGCAGGAATCGTCCGGCGACGTTACCGGTGTTGTAACGGCAATTAACACTTCATTTGGAGTGGTAAGTGTTAAGGTTGACGGCTCGGAGATCCCCGTAAACGTGTTCTGCAAGGACGACACGACAACATTTGTGGGGGTTGACGGCAAGTCTAAAAAGATGAAGGACGTGCAGGTAGGTCAAACCGTCGAGGTTAAGGGCACGGTTTCAAACGGCGCTTTTGTGGGCAAGCTCTTTATAATAATAGCGGAAGCGGCGAAATAAAAGCGTAAACGCATAATGAGGCGGAGTAAGGTGATACGCGTGCGTATCGCCTTGCTTGCCGTCATGTTATCAAATAAGAGGTGAGAGAATGAACCGCTTTAAGAAATATTCGGGATATATCGTCGCTTTTATTTTCAGCGTCGCGGTAATCGCGGTATACAAGACTTTTGATAATTTCGGCAGCATTGCGGACGGGTTCGGCGCGGTTGTGGGCGCATTAAAGCCGTTTATCGGCGCGTTTGTAATCGCGTATATTCTCAATATGCCCGCGAAACGGCTTGAAAAGCTTTTTAAACGCTCAAAATGGAAATTCGCGTCAAATCACGCGCACGGCTTAAGCATACTTGTTGTGTACCTTGCCGCACTGCTTGTTGTGGCGTTTCTTCTGTACCTTCTCATACCGGCTCTCGTTGAGAACCTCATGGACTTCATACAGAACCTCGGCTCGTACGCCGATGCGCTGTCGCACTTTATAAATGAGTCAAGCCTCGCACAGAAGCTGAATCTTCAGGCGGTGGATTTTTCAAAAACCGTCGAGACGTTTATAAGCTCGATAGACATGTCAACGCTGCAAACGTACGCAAAAGGCGTCGTAAACTTTACGAGCGGGTTCTTAAACGTGTTTGTCGCGTTTGTCGCGTCGATATATATGCTGCTCGACAAAGACCGTCTGCGCGGTTTGTTCGTTCGCATTATGAACTTGCTGTTTAAGGATAAAACGGTGACATATATCACAGTTCACACTAAAAGGACAAATGAGGTATTCACGAATTATATATATTCGAGACTGTCATGCAGCATAATTATGGCTGTGTTGTGCAGCGTTATATTGTCGCTCATGGGCGTAAAGTATGCGCTTATTCTCGGTATATTTATCGGCTTGATGGACATGATACCGTACTTCGGCTCGATTATTTCAAGCGTTATCGCGGTGCTTATAACATTCCTTACCGGCGGTTTCTGGCAGGGATTTTGGTCGGCTGTTGTGCTGCTCATACTGCAGCAGTTCGACGGTAATATATTGGGACCGAAGATAATGGGTGACTCGCTCGAAATGCGTCCGCTGTGGATAATATTTGCGATTTCGGTCGGCGGCTCATTGTTCGGATTTATCGGAATGTTAATTTCCGTGCCGATATTTGCTATTGTAAGAATAGTCCTTTCCGACTACATTGAAACGCGCGAAAAGGCGAAGGCTGAAAAAGCGGCGGAAGAGGGTGAAACGGCTGATGAATAACGTAGCCGTTATAGGCGGCGGCGCGTCGGGACTTGTTGCGGCAATATCAGCCGCGCAAAACGGCGCGCGCGTTACTATATATGAAAGCGGCGCTAGAGTGGGGAGAAAAATACTCTCAACCGGCAACGGACGCTGCAATATGACGAACACAAACGCCTCCGCTGCGTATTACCACGGCGGTGACGCCGGTTTTGTGCGCGGCGCTGCGGAAAAATTCTGGGTGAAGGATACGCTCGGATTTTTTTTGTCTCTCGGTGTGCTTACAAAAACGGAGCAAGACGGCAGAGTATATCCGTACAGCGACCGCGCGTCGTCCGTGCTTGACGCGCTGCGGCTAAAAATTGACGCGCTCGGCGTACGCGTTGTGACAAATTACGAGGTTAAAAGCGTGAAACGCAAAAATAACCGTTTTTTAATTATCCCATACCGCGGCGAGAGTGAAACAGCCGACGCGGTAATAGTCGCGACAGGCGGCAGAGCCGCGCCCGACCTCGGCTCGAAGGGCGGCGGTTACGATATACTGAAAGGTCTGGGTCACACTGTAACCGATACGCGCCCGTCGCTCGTGCAAATAAAGACCGAAACCGAGACGGTGAAAAAGCTCAAGGGCATAAAAATAACCGCCGAGGCAAGCATTGACGGCGCGAAGGAGTACGGCGAAATTCTGTTTACCGATTACGGACTGTCAGGTATAGCGATATTTTCTCTCACTGCATATCTTGACAAACAGAAAACCGTTTCGCTCGATTTAATGCACGAAAAGAGCGGGGAAGAGCTTACGGCAATGCTTAAGGAACGCGCGCGAATTATGGCTCAAGTGCCGCTCGAAAGCTATTTTACGGGTATGCTCGACAAACGCGTCGGACAAGCACTTTTAAAATCGGCTCTGGTTTCGCCGCTTTCGCGGTTAAGCAGCACGCTTACGGATGCGGAAACGAAAAGAATTGCCGACGTTATGAAAAAATGGGAATTTAAAATAGAGGGAACAATGTCGTGGAACAACGCGCAGACAACAAAGGGCGGCGCGGTCACGAGCGAGTTTGACCGTGACACTATGGAGTCAAAAATCGTAAGCGGTCTGTACGCGTCGGGCGAGGTGTTCGACGTCGACGGCGACTGCGGCGGTTACAATTTGCAGTGGGCATGGTCGTCCGGCTATATTGCGGGCATGAGTGCCGCGCTTCGAAAGGAGATAAAATAAATGAGAGATTCAATGAAAACGACGGTGGGCTACCAGTTTATGTACATTATAATGACATACTTCGCAGCGGCTGCCGCTGCAGCGTTGTTCGGAATGTTCATATTTTACCAGTTTACCGACATGAATATAGCAAAGCAAATATTGTCGGTGTGTCTTATGATAGTTGAAGCAGCGATGCTTTACGTGACGGCAAAAAAGTTCGCGAGCCGCGATATAAAGAACTATACACCGCTTAAAGAAAGCAGGGTAAAGGGCGCGATGTTCGGCGTGTCGGTCGCCGCGCTCAAAATTATTCTTGTAATTGTTCACGAAATAGTGTGGGCGGCGTGTTCGGTGCCGCTTGAGGAAGGCGGCAGAGCGCTTGGCGGAGCGGGCGCGGTTGCGTATAACTTTATATTTAATATTATAACATTCTCATACAACGGTTTTATGACCGACCCGCAGCACGGACATATCGGAATTGTCGCGATCGTGCTGATGATTATTGTACCCATAGCGGCAACGACGCTCGGTTACATTGCGGGCTGCAAGAGATTTGAGCTTGCCGAGAACCTTGACAAGCTGATTTACGAGAAGGAAGATAAGGAGGAAGGCAAGAAATGACTCTTCAGGAAATAATTGACGAGAGCAGGAAAATAGTGTTTTTCGGCGGCGCGGGCGTGTCAACGGAAAGCGGCATACCTGACTTCCGCAGCGTTGACGGACTGTACAATCAAAAGTACGACTACCCGCCCGAAACAATATTGAGCCATACATTCTTTATGAATAAAACCGAGGAATTCTACAAATTTTACCGCGACAAGATGCTCATAAAAGGCGCGAAGCCGAATAAGGCTCATATCGCGCTTGCGCGTCTTGAGGAGAAGGGCAAACTAAAAGCCGTTATAACGCAGAACATCGACGGACTGCATCAGGCTGCGGGCAGTAAAAAGGTTATAGAGCTGCACGGCTCAACGCTCCGAAACTACTGTACGGACTGCGGCAGATTTTACGGCATTGATTACGTCGCCGCTTCCGAAGGCGTGCCGAAGTGCGAGTGCGGCGGCATTGTAAAGCCCGACGTTGTGCTGTACGAGGAAATGCTCGACGACAGCGCGATACGCTCCGCCGTGTCGTACATTTCAAAAGCCGACACGCTCATAGTGGGCGGCACGTCGCTTAACGTCTATCCTGCAGCGGGTTTTGTAAATTATTTCGGCGGCAAGCATCTTGTGATTATAAACAAAGCCCCGACGCCTGCCGACAGCAGGGCGGAGCTTGTTATAAACGCGCCGATCGGAGAAGTGCTCGGCAGCTTGGACATATAAATTTTTACCTCATTCTTTAGGAATGCCAATTATACGACCGTACATTGTGCCGTTTTCGTGTCTTTCAAGCTTAACGTCGCGGAACTCGTCGTTTAAATCCGCGTCGGACGGCGCGTGTACGGTAATATAATTGTCCGTCTTACCCTCAAACATACCGTCGGCGGCGCGTTGCTCGAACAGCACGCGCATTGTTTTGCCGACGAACCGCGAAAGAAACGCGTCGCGGCTCTTTTCTGCAATTTCCGCGATAGCTTTTGCGCGCTTTTCTTTTACCTCGGGCGCGACCTGGTCGGCGCGCTTTGCCGCGGGAGTGCCTTTGCGGCGCGAATACTGGAATATATGCGCGTCGGCAAACGATGTTTCACTCACAAATTCAACCGTTTTCGCAAATTCCTCGTCCGTTTCGCCGGGGAAGCCTACCATTATATCGGTCGTAACCGCCGCGTCGGGGAACGCCTCTCTTATGCCGTTCACGATTTCTCCGAACTGTTCGGCTGTATATTTGCGGTTCATGCGTTTAAGCGTTTCGTCGCAGCCCGATTGGAGCGAAATGTGGAAGTGATGGCACAGCTTTTCAGACGCTTTTATACTGTCGATAAATTTTTGGTCGAGCGTCATCGGCTCGATCGACGAAAGCCGTATACGCTCGATGCCGTCTATACCGTCAAGTTCCGTAATCAGCTTTTCGAGGCTCATGTCGTTCAAATCCTTACCATAAGACGCGACGTGTATACCGACGAGAATAATCTCCTTGTAGCCGTTTTGCGCGAGCCGCTTTACTTCGCATATAACTTCGTCAGCCGCCCTGCTTCTCACCGGTCCGCGCGCGTAGGGGATAATGCAGTACGAGCAGAACTGACTGCACCCCTCCTGAATTTTTATAAACGCCCTCGTTCTGTTCATGTAGCGCTTTATATTAAGATCCTCAAACTCATGGTTCGTCATAATATCCGATACGTAATTTACCGGCGCGCCGCTTGCCGCGTCCTCAACGAGCCGCACAATATCTTTTCTGCCTTTGGTGCCTATGACAATATTCACGCCCTCTATACCGAGTATCTCGTCGGGCGCTGTCTGGGCGTAGCAGCCCGTTACAGCCACAATCGCGTCGGGGTTCGTCTTTTTAGCCCTGCGTATGACCTGCCGCGACTTCCTGTCGCCCATATTCGTCACCGAGCAGGTGTTTATAACGTACACGTCGGCTTTATCGGAAAAATCGCATATCTCGTACCCGGCGTCCGTAAAAAGCTCCGCGATCGCTTCCGTTTCGTACTGATTGACCTTACAGCCGAGCGTGTAAAATGCCGCTTTCTTCATTCCATTACCTCTTTATGTAAACAGATTTACCAAAATATTGACCTTTTCAATATCCGCATTAGCATTATTATATAAAATTTAACAAAAAAAAGCAATACCTATTGACTATTTAAAAGAAAAGATGTATTATTAAGATGTGTAACAAATACACAAACAGGTAAGATATGGAAATAAGGAGGAAATAATTATGAAAACATTCAATCTTCTGTTAGGTTCAATCAATGACGTAAAAGATTTCGTGAACACAGTAAGCAAGTATGATTTTGATGTTGATTTAACGTCGGGCAGATATGTTGTAGACGCCAAGTCAATCATGGGTATATTCAGCCTTGACCTTTCAAAGCCGATAAAGGTAGAGGTTCACAGCGACGACTGCGATGCTTTTGTAGCTGAACTTGACAAATTCATCATTAAGTAATTTAAGCTGAATAAAATTTATTTTGGATACGGAACGGTATAAATCCGTTTCGTATTTTTTTGTATAAAATTTCCCGTAAGCTATTGACAAAACGTAGCTACAGGTGTAATATATAGTTGTAGCTACAAGTGTAAGGATAGGAGGAATTGTTGATGTCAACGCAAAAACAAGCTATAACGGATGCGGAATACGAGGTTATGCGGCTTTTATGGGATGCTGACGGGAGCATGACCGTGAGCGGCGTGTGTGAAAGGCTGTCGGGACGTGAGTGGACGCCTTCAACGGTATCGACACTTTTGCAGAGACTCTCAAAGAAGGGAATAATCGGCTTTACCAAGCACGGAAAGACGAATTGCTATTACCCGATTATGAAGCGCAGTGAGTACAGTATGAGCGAAACGAAATCGTTCCTGTCAAAGCTTTACGGCGGCTCGGTGAAGCGTATGGTCGCGTCGCTTTACGAAAATGAGGAAATCTCGGAGGACGAGGTAGACGAGCTTAGAAAAATGTTTTTGGAGAGCGATAAATGATTTATACGGCTTTTACTATGGTGCTTGCGATGAGCGCGCTCGGCTTCGCGGTCGTGACGGTGCTGCTTTTGCTAAAACCTGTAATGACGCGCTTTTTCCCTGCGCGGCTGCAGTACGCGGCATGGATTATCGCGGGAGTGTTTATGCTCGTGCCGTTCTGGCGGCTTGTGCCGACCGATACGGTCAATTATGTGTCGAAACAGGCGGAAATACAGCAGACAGAAACTGCGGTTGAGGACAATCGGCAAGAAACCGACGCGCCTGTTATAATAGAGAATGTGCCGTTTGAGTACCGCGAGATAGAGCTTGCGCCCGAAAAACGCATACGGCTCATGGATTTGCTCGCGTACATATGGCTTGCTGGAACGGGGATTTTTATACTGGCGGCAGCCGTGAGCTATACGCTGTTTTTGATAACACGCCGTAAAGGCTCGCTTAACGTGGAGGATAACGTTATACTTGAGCAAGTCAAAAAGGAGCTTAAAATCAAACGCCGTATACGCGTACGCACCTCGCCTGAGGTGAAGTCACCGATGCTCGTCGGGGCACTTTTCCCCGTGGTATATATGCCGATGACAAGGCTTACGGACGAGCAGCTGCGTATGGTGTTCCTGCACGAGCTTACGCACTATAAACGCGGAGATTTGCTCATAAAATGGTTCTCGCTATTTGTAAACGCGCTGCACTGGTTCAACCCGATGGCATACCTTTTCGCCGCGAACGTGAACGAGTCGTGCGAAATAGCCTGTGACATGGCGGTATCGCGGAACATGAGCGGCGACGAGCGAAAGCTGTATATGGCTGCTATTTTGGATTTGTTACGGTAATTCGGAAAGGAGAAAGGGTAGAGATGTTTAAGAAATTTTACACAACACAAATGAGCGGCTCGGCAAAGATGCTGCAAAAGCGGTTCACCGAAATACGACGCAGACGCGGCAGAGCCGCGCGGCTTGCGGCGGCGATTATGTCTGCGGTAATGGCTGTTTCCATGCTTGCCGTCACCGCGGCTATGGCGGCGATAGGCGCGGACGGGCTTGAATACTGGGATAGGGATGAAATATATTTTCAGGACGGAGCGACTTTTGTAATAAACGTAAGTGGGAAGAAGGTTCCGCAGTGGGTGTATGAGGATATAACCGACAAGGACGGCAACATCTCCGTTACGATAAATCGCTACGAATGCCGCAGCGCCGGCAGCGGCGAGGTAACGCCCACGTATACAATAACACTGAGCGGTTCAAAGGGCATAGCAAGATTAAGCTGCAATAAATGCGGAAGAGGAATTGCTGACAATGATTTTCCATATTACAGGAAAGGTTCTATGTCATTCAGTGAGGAGATCTATGCGATTAACTACCCGTTTAGAAAAACGGGACCGACAGATGTCGATTCCGGCAAAAGAAGATATGCGTATGTACAATTTGGAGTAGATGAGAACCGTAAAACGCAGGCTGTAATCGGAATAAAATTATGCAACGGTGTAGAAAACGCCCCATATAATCCTGCTGACATGAAGGAATTTGATTTTATAAGCCCGATTCCGAATACGGTATATTACATAGGTAATTTTGCAGCCGACGCATTTTATTACGAAACGTGGAATCCAATATTTACATTTTATGAAAAGAATTATCAAAACAGACACGTGAAGGGTGTTGATTTAAGTATCACACAAGCCACGGAAAATGCAATTGACCTGCGCTCCGAAGTGACAGTTCCTAATGCGGATCATATAAGAATAACGGTTTGGAACAATGATGGATACAGAGTTTCATGGCTTGATAAACAAGAAGTTTCCGGCACGGATGCGTTGAATGTAAAAGCGTACGATCATCAAACGGCGGAGGAAAAAGCAGACAAATTCATAAAAGGTCAAATATACCGCGTCTGCGTAGGCATCTACGACAGCGAAAACCGCCTGATTTATCGCTGGCAGGAGTATGCCACGGTTGAATAACTCACGTTATACTAAATTTACACCGGAAGGAGAGAAGGGCAGAGATGTTTAAGAAATTTTACACAACACAAATGAGCGGCTCGGCAAAGATGCTGCAAAAGCGGTTTACTGAGATACGCCGCAGACGCGGCAGAGCCGCGCGGCTTGCGGCAGTGGTTATGTCGGCGGTAATGGCTGTTTCCATGCTTGCCGCGACCGCGGCTATGGCGGCGATAGGCAAGGACGGATTGGAATATTGGGATAAGGACGAAATATATTTAACAGGCGGTATGAGCTTTGATATCAACATATCGGGCTTGTATGTGCCGGAATATCTGAAAAACGACATCGCCGGAGACGACGGCAATATCCACTGCGAGGTAAAAAATTACGACTACCGCTATACGGACGGCGTTATAAACAGTCAAGGAACGCTGTCGCTTTCCGGCGGACGCGGAACGCTTACAATGGCAATGCAGAATGCTACTTATAGCAATGCTACCGGCTTGGACGCCGAAAGCGAAACATATAAATATCTTGCAGATTTAAGCCAGCACACAGGCGCCGAAAAGCTTACGGATTTAAGCTATGCCGTAACCGATACGACCGCCGACGGTATTTGCGGTAAACTCGGCTGTGACAGCTCGGAACAGGCGCATTGGGTAACGCTGTTCTTCGCAATAAATGACAACCGCTGCACAAATGTAATTTTCAGCTTCGCTGGCGAGTATGCTTTGACCTCAGAGCTAAAATATGTTGATATAGGCATGGAAATGGATTGCCCTGCCGTGAACAATGTTGAAATGTCCGGGGAAATGGAGGATATAATAACGGATTTAAATAAAATGCCGTATTACTCGGCAAAGTTTTTCAGCACCTATGAGCAGAATTTTTATAAAAATCTGTCTGTTGAAGGGTTCAGCGTGGGCATTATAGGCACAAACGAAAACGAAATTACCGTTCGCAGTGATATTACATATCCAGGTATTGATTATGTATGGGTCAAGGTATACGATGATGAAAACGGAACTCTTATGAGCCAAAGCATTTCCTCGACTGCAATTTTACATCTCAGCGTTGGAGAGCATTATATAAAAGGCAAAACCTACCGCGTGGAGCTGGCGTATATGAGCAAAGGAAAAATTGTATACCGATGGATGGGCTATGCGAAGGTTGAATAATCGGGCAAAGTGAAAGAAAAAGCATATCGCGTTATGCGATATGCTTTTTACGTATTATTCTTCAATATCGTCGGGTGTTTCGAGCGTTACCGCGCCGATCTTCGCGCCGCGAAGCTCGTCCAAAAGGGTGTTTGCGGCACGTTCCATGTCAACCTCGCCGCCTGATATTACAAATCCGCGCTTTCTGCCTATTTTCTCAAGCACTTCGTAGCCTTTAAGCTCCGCGACCGTATCGAGCTTATACCTCGCGCAAAGCTCGTCCGGGTAGTTGTCGCGCAGGTATTCGCACAGGGAGTAGGCGAGAAGCTCCGTATTCATAATCTCATCCTTAATAGCGCCCGTGTACGCGAGCCGCACAGCCACAGCCTGATCGTCAAACTTCGGCGGCAGTATGCCGGGCGTGTCGAGCAGCTCCGCGCCGCCTTTAATTTTAAGCCACTGCTTACCGCGCGTTACGCCGGGACGGTCGCCCGTTTTCGCGCTTGCTTTGCCAAGCAGACGGTTTATAAGACTGGATTTGCCGACATTCGGTATACCGACGGTCATAATGCGCAGCGTCCTGTTTCTGCCTTTTTCCTTTTCACGCTCTATCTTGTCGCCGACAAGAGCGTTAGCCTCGTTAAGAACCTTGTTAAGCCCCGCGCCCGTTGCGCAGCTTATCGGAATTACTCTTACGCCTCTGTCCGCGTACCACTGAATCCACATATCCGTTCTGCGCCTGTCGGCGAGGTCGGACTTGTTAAGCACGAGCAGACGCGGCTTATTTTTTATTATGTCGTTGAAATTCGGATTGCGTCCCGAATAGGGGATACGTGCGTCAAGAATTTCAATAACGACGTCAATCATCTTCAGATTATCCTCGATCAAACGGCGGGTTTTCGCCATATGACCGGGATACCACTGTAAATTCTGCATTATTGCACCTATTTTGTCACGCCTATGGCGTTCAGGGGCCATATGCGCAGCTGTGACTTTCCGAGAA
>CANQQS010000044.1 GCA_947626045.1 uncultured Clostridia bacterium
GGGGATTTCTCGCAGCTCACCTCGCTCGCGAGCGAGTACGCCGAGGCCGATCAGATCGCTCACGACATGTGGGACAGGGCTTCGGCGGAGGTTTTGAAATAAATTTTTGCAAAACACTTGATTTTTCGCGGGAATGGGTTATAATATTTAATAGACAAAAGATAGGAGGAATATATTATGGCAAAACAGGTAACAAAAGACACGATAATCATGGACGCGCTGAGGATCGATCCGGGCACGGCGGAATTTTTCATGCAGATAGGCATGCACTGCCTCGGCTGCCCCTCGTCGAGTGGCGAGAGCATTGAGCAGGCCTGCGCGGTCCACGGCGTTAACTGTGACGAGCTTGTTGACAAGATTAACAGTTATCTCGTGTCAAAAGAGGCATAATTTAAAAGTTTTTGAGAAATTTACAAAAACATATTGACAAACAGACTGCGGTTGAGGTATAATAATCGCTGTCTGTTTGGTCGTATGGTATTTTTGCGCGCACGCGCGGAATGAACGGAGACAGAAATGGATATTAACATATCGTCAATCAAGAACTATGAGGGAAAGAGCATACCCATTGACTGCGCGCTTGAGATAGAGGGCCGCGCGGGAGATGACTTTGAGTTTGCCGCCCCGGTGAAAGTCAAGGGCATGATCCGCAATTTCGGCGGTACGATTGAGCTTGACGCGGAGGGCGAGGCCGAGCTTAAAATGGTTTGCGACAGATGCGCCGAGGAGTTTGACTATACCGCGGAGTTTGACATAGCCGAGAGCTTCAAGGAGACCGAGCGCTTCAGCGAGGAAAACGAGAACCCGGACATTATATATTTTTCGGGCGACAGCATAAACCTTGACGAGCATGTTTACAGCGGCCTTGTGGTCAGCCTGCCGGGCAAGCGCCTGTGCAGAGAGGACTGCGCCGGTTTGTGCCCGAAGTGCGGGGCGAACTTGAACGACGGCCCCTGCGGCTGCGACAGCCGCCCGACCGATCCGAGGTTCGACATATTGGATGATCTCGACGTCCCGGAAAAATAATACGTATAAAATAAAGCCTTAGGCTGTTCCATATAATTTGTGAAAAGAGGTGTTATTAATGGCAGTTCCAAAGAGAAAGACATCAAAAGCGAGAAGAGATAAGAGAAGAGCGAACTGGAAGCTGGCGGTTCCCGGTCTGGTGGCCTGCCCTCAGTGCGGCGAGCTTAAGCTCCCCCACAGAGCCTGCAAAGCCTGCGGTTCATACAAAGGCAGAGAGGTTATCGCTGTCGAGGATTAAGATTTTTAAACGGCGCCGCGATCGGGCGGCATGACATAAGACAGTATAATCAATAATTTTATGACAGGCTGTCAAAACGGGATTATGAAAGAGCGTATCAGCAAAAATGATACGCTCTTTTGCTTTATTTTTTGAGCTTACATAGTGGAATAATAGAGCTTTGTAAACAGCGCAAAAACGTTGATTTTAAAGCCATAATCAAGCACGGTCATATAATTATATTAAAACCCCTTAAAATTAAGTTCTATTGTTCCACTCTTTGATTTAATCTGCTACTATTGAATCAAATGCTTTAATATGTTTTTTTGAAATCTTCATTCAAGACCTCTTTTCCAGCAAATGGTAAATATTAACGCAGTAACTTTTTGCTGACTGCCAATAAAAACTTTTTTGCCATTAGATTTACCACCATCTTTAGCTTAATATCAATATTATTTCATTTTATTATGTATCTGGCCTGATTGAATATTGCATCAAAGTAAACTTTTCACCGTCATAGTTTTATCTCCTAATTCTTAATGTTTTTTTAAATTCTTTATTTGTGCCACCGTTTTTATATTCTTTTATTCTCTTGTTAAATAAAATGGTCTCAAATATCTATTCTTTCTTTTGCTCTTTAAAAGCTTTCTAAACTATCAATAGAGGAATACTATTAAATCCGCTTGTTGTATTAAAATCCATATTATGCTCAAATTTACTTATTGTATCAGACGGATTTATAAAATTGAATTTCAAATTCAAAAATGTTTTTTTATCAAAACAGACTGATAAAATATCAACATTTTTGTCGGTTGCATGAACAACAACTTTTTGCACCGGCAATAATGCAAACATATCTCTTGCTATTCTTATGGCAACACTACATACATAATCCTGATACTCGGTAGAATTCTTTGGCATATTGATATTATCTGAATTAATTTGAAATTCAACTTCCATTTTTAAAGGAGAGTCAGTTCCGAATTCAAATCCGGTTCCATAATCAAGTAAGTCGTTTAACGGGTTTATATCGTTTATAACTTGCAAATACGTGTCAATATCACCTGATAATACTTTTGCGGATACATCATGAAAATACTTCCACAAATCCGCATCATATGAATCGTCAGGCGGATAAGGATTAACCATAATTTCAGTCCAGTCAATCACCTCATCCGTTATTTTATGAATGTCTGTTACAACGTTCTTTGTTACAGATTTAGATATAGGTTCTGTGTAGGATGTATCATACATAAACTCGGATTCGGTGTAATCAGGCATAGTAACAGTTTCAGATGCAGGTTCATAATATGTCGAAGATTCATTGCGCGTCTGTCTTTGAATATGATGTTCTCTATTTTTGTTTTCCGTTTTAACATATGATATTCCAGTCCCCGGTATACCAATACTTGTTGTTACTCTTCCGCTTGAATGAAAGGTTTTTCTGAATCCCGGAACTCCTGTAGTTATCGATGTTCCTTTTTTACCAAAATTAATCTTAACACCCGGCATAATAGATATACTTTTTCTAAATCTTAATCCCACTAAAATCACCTCTTTTATCAATAATAACTATACTTTTATCATCTTTTGACCCATTTGCTTTTGCTAGGTTTATTATTTCCTTGCACACGTTTAATGGTTTCAGTTTTTTATTATTTAAAATATCTTCCAATTCATCAGCGGACACATATTCATGCACACCATCACTTGTTAAAACAATTCTTTTTGCACTTGAGAGAGTTTCATTATTTTCTTCAAAGACCAAAGAATTTATAAGTGTAGGATTAGCACTACCAAAGCAAGCAGTAATCTCGTTTCGTCTATCATAGGTTTCTGCTTCATTTTTTGAAAGCTTACCTGTCTTAATAAGCCAATTTACGATTGTGTGGTCTTCGGTTATTTGTTTTATATAACTACCCTGAGATACATATATACGAGTGTTACCAACATGAAATATGCTTGTTTTTTCATCGTCTATACAAATACCTGACAAGGTTGTTGCCATACCATTGTAGTTCACATTTTCGGCTGATTTCGTCAATAATTGGGAGTTTATTTCTATCAAGTCAATTTTGCTTGACGGAACAATGTTTTTAAGGTTTTCGCAGACTAATGATGACGCAATAGCTCCGGCATTCTTCCCGCCAACGCCATCTGCAACGCATATTTTCAGTTTGCCATCACATTCTGTTTCAAAAGTTCCTTCGGAAAGAACGATATCATTTATGAGTATTCTGTCCTCATTCTCGTTGTGTTTGCCTTTTTCAGTCACTGCATATATTTTCATTCAATAACCTCGCAATCTATTTCGGTAGGTGTATATGTGGCATCTATGCTCTTGATAATAAGATTTGTGTTTTCTATTATACCATTGTCAAACAAATATCTTGAAAGCGGGTTTATAAGCATACTTTCCACAATATTTCCGATACCTCGAGCACCGTTGGAAAGGTTTTGCAATGATTCTTCCAATAGTGTGTTCATTGCCACATCTGAAATTTTTAATGTTATCTTTTTTTCTGTTGCAAGATTTCTAATAATTTTCTCAACCTGAGATTCAAGAATAAGTTTTGCAACATCCGGTCTTATGTAATCAAATACAACAATATTTTCACCAATACGATTTAAAATTTCAGGCCTGCCTAATTCCAGATTGAAATAATCTTCTATTGCAGAACGTACCTTTTTCTGTATGGTAGAATAGTCCATTGAACTGTTAACATTCTCAGCAAGAACACCGTGTGCATCCCTTGTATAAATACCAAGATTGCTTGTGAAGATAATAATACACTCAGAGAAGTATACGGTATTACCCTGTCCGTCAGTCATCCTTCCATCTTCCAGTATTTGAAGAAATTTATCGAGTATCGATGGATGTGCTTTTTCTATTTCATCAAACAACAATATAGAAAATGGATTATGTTTAACTGCATTGGTAAGCTGACCGCCAGCTTCATAACCTACATATCCGGGAGGCGCTCCAAGAAGTTTCTGGTCGGAGTGGCTTTGACCATATTCGCTCATATCAAATCTGATACAGCAGCTTTCATCACCAAATAATTTTTCTGCTAATGTTTTTGCAGTTTCTGTTTTACCTGTACCTGTAGGGCCGGCAAAGAAAAGAATGCCCTTTGGTTTGCTATGCGATGAATGTTGTAATCCGGACATGCCTGTCATAGCACGCTTTACGACATCAAGTGTTTTGGTAATTGCTCCATCCTGGCCTTTTACTCTCTTCCTGAAATCTTCGTCTGCATTTACAAATTCTTTTGTTTCAAGCGCATTCCATGGGTTTTCTTTAATACCGTACTTATACAAGTCTATAACATCACACATTTTGTTCATATGTATGCCTTCATTTTTGCATAACTTGCGAAGTCCATTAAGCTCTGTAAAGCTAAATCCCTCTGTTAATGCTATGAACCTATCCTGAATTTTTTCGAGTTCATCAGGTTTGTCAATAAAAAACGCATTATCTTCAACATAAATATCACTTGCAAAGAATGTTACAAAATTTGGGCCTTTAACAAAATTTTCTCTTTCTTCTTTTGAAGGAGTAGGAAGCGTAATAGTCTTAACATTTGGATTATCGTGATAAAACCAAACAGGAATATCGTTTACCTTATTAACAATCATAATTAAGATGTTTTTGAGCATACCGTTATTGGTTTTAACATCTCTACTCTCAAGAGAAGTAAGAAGAAGAGAGGTAAAACTGTCAACCTCATTCTGTTCCATGTTATCGGGAGAAGGAATATATCTTGATGCAAGGTTCATTACAATTACGGTTGCTTCTTTGCTTTGCGAAAGAGCTTTTTTTACCCATTCTACTGTATTGTTACTTTTGAAATTAGCATTAATACGACCATTTGATGGATTTTGGTTTATGAGTTGACCAAATCTTTCGATATAACCTTCTTCCGCATTGTTATAAAAGCCTTGCATACTGTCATAAAATGCAATGTTCTGATAACCCAAGTCTTTAAAGAAAAAATGCATATAAGCAGTAAGTCTTAATATACTGCCTTTTGGAGTATTGCCCTCTTCGGGATAACTGTAAACATCAAGAACATTACCTTCAACTATAATCAAAGGCTTTATTTTACTGAATATCTCTAATTCTTTGTGCCATTTAGGGATAAAATCACTCATCTAATTTTCCTCCTTCATAAAATCCGGCTTGTGTATTCCAACTGATATAACACCGTTGTTTGTAACGAAATTTTGTATTTTATTTGATTCTGTGCTCAAATATTTTTCATATTTATCTCTTTGGCTTTCCTCCAAAATATGTATTCGTTGATTCGAAGAACCTCGCAATAGCGAATTATTGTTTAATTCTTCTTTATATTTACCATCTATTAAAACGGATATATTTGCAAGTTGCTTTTCATTCAGTCCTTCAATTTCGCAACCGGTATAAACTAAAATATCACCACAAATTCGCTTTAGTGCTTTCAAAAGTATGGATAAGTCATCCGACTGTTCCATCGGCTCTCCGCCTGTTATAGTGAAGCCGTCAACAGGATTAGTATCTGATATTTGGTGAATTAAAGCTAATACATCATCTATGCTGATTTCATGTTTTTCTTGTTGTTGCCATAACTCCGGGTTGCTACATCCCTTACATTTACGGGAGCATCCGCTAAGCCAAATGCCAATTCGCCTTCCAGGTCCTAAAACTTCAATGGGGTACAATATTCTTGCTATATACATCACTTTTCCCTCACAACAAGGTACACTGCTAACTCCTGACGATTGCCATTACTAATACACCCACCAAGACCTATCTCATCATCAGGTTTGAGTAATGTAGGCGTATCGTTCGATATTTTTTCGTTGTTTACATATGTAAAATTCGTACCGCTTAAATTGGTTATGTATATTTTTCCGCCTTTTGCTATTATTTTAGCATGGCTTCTGCTTACATAAGATTTATCACTTATATATTCTTTTAAAACATTTTCTCGGCCAAGAATAATCTCAGTATCGTTTGGAATATCGTATGTATATGCTCCGGAAATCTCACAGAAAGCATATTGCTTGCAACAGTCTTCCGTTTTGGGAGTGGGAAGGATATCGGAAATATCTTCATCACAAACACTGCATTTTCTTGCCGCAGGTGGATTTTCTGCACCACATTCGCATATTTTAACCATAGTTTCTTCTGTTTCGGGTTCATATATGATATTTTCTGTTGCTTCATCTACAACCTTAACAGACATCAAATCTGTTCCGCAGTTAGAACATTCGATAAATATAGGGCTATTATGTTCTCCACAGTTTGGGCACACTTTATATTTTTCCATACCATTTTTCTCCTATAAAATTAGTTATAGATGCTATTATTGCTCTATTTATACCTTGTTTTTTCACATATCAGAGCAATGTTTTTCCCTTAAATCGGGCATTTTTTCTTATCATCATTCATTAATATCACAAAACCTTTTATATCATCAATCTTAGAAGTTTAATTCTTTGATTTCTGCGAGTAATTCACTCATGATTTCTGTTAACTCATCCATTGTTACTTTTCCTTTATATGTTAATTATTCTTATATTGTTTTTTGCTTTCGTTTCTTGCGCTTCTATGCTCAGTCTTAAATATTTCAATCTCTGTTGTCATTTCATAATCAGAAGTGTTAATAATTTGTGCATATTCTGCTTTGGCAGGAAGATGACTTATTCTGTTTTTGCAAATAATACCTTTCTCAGCAAGTCTTCGTTCAAACTCCGAAAACCTATGACAGAAAGAAACCATCTCATCTTCGAGTTTTGCTGCTTCTGATTGGTTTGGAAGTCTGTCCGTTGTATCAATACCGCCAAGTTCCATTGCGATTTTACCTTGATTGTCATAGCGGATGTTAACCGCAGTACCTTCGCTGAAAGTGTATAACTCATCACGGAATCTTTTACCGCTTTTCTTGGTAACCTCGCGGCTGCCAATTAAATCATAACCCATTTCTTCCATAACTTCATCTATAGCATCTGCAATATATTTCTGTTCATTATCTTCAAGAGCCTCTGTTTCAAGTTTTGAAATTTCTGCTTTTAAATCAACAATACCGCTTTCAGATATTTCAAACATTTTGGGAGTAATACGTGCGTCATAACAAAGGATCCTGTATTCTGCTTCAAGTTCTCCAAACTCTGTACCGTAAGTTTCGATATTATTTATGTATGTTTTGCATTCGTCAGCAAGCGGTTTTATTGTTACGGCGCTAAAATTCTTTAAAAAGTCTTCATCATCAATACTATTTGCTTTTGCCAAAGCATCTTGCACTTTTGCTCTGAGCTCTAATGACAATGATGAGTTTGCAAGCAGGTCTCTTAAGATAGATAAAATATTATCCTTTCCGGATGGAGTATCAGGTTCTTTCAGAATATCCCATGACAAATCAAAGGCACTTCCTAAATTATCTTGTATATCAGATGATATTTGGGCTTTTAATTCTTGAGATTGTTTGTCACAAATTTCAATCTCTTTCAGCAGGTTTGTTATATCACTTTTGATTGATTTCAATTTTTCAAGTATCGCTTTTTTCCTGCTTAACTCCCCGTCAGATAGCGTAATAACGCCAGGTCTCTGGTACCCTGACATGGCATCGAATCTATTAAATACAGATTTTTTCGAACTATCAATTTCTGACAGCTTTTCTTTTAAGCTGTTTCTAAGAGCAATGCTTTCATCATTGCCATAATTATCGTACATTTGTATACTTTCCAAAGAAACAGAAATTTGATTTTGCAATACTTTGATTCTTTCGATACAAGCCAAAATGCTGTTATCACATCTGTTTTGGGCATTTAAGTTAGCTCTTTGTTCTGGCGTAAGAGTATATTCAGAAGTTTTTGGACCACTCATAATTTTAAACCCTTTCTATATCTTTCTTCATCTGTGTTATCAGGTAACATTTTTTTAAATTTCAAAAATGTTTTAATATATTTTAATTAAATGAATCTGTTTGCTCATCTTTAATTATTCTTTCTTTATTTATACTTAAAGCATACATATATTCTTTTTCATTTTTTAAACACCGAGCTAAAAACCTGTGCATATATTCATCATTTTTTTAGGGTGCTTTTAATAGATTATAATTTATCATATTCTAATAAAATATGTCACACCGCTTAATATGATATAACTTTGTGTTCTCAATCATTGTTTTTAAATCGTCTATTGGTGCAGAAGGGTCCGATAGTTTTAATAAGTTTAGTAATTTGTCCTCTTTATGAGCATATTCCAGTATTGAGTTCAAAATGTTTATCATTTTCGCTATGTTATATCTGCACGTTTGTTCAAAATTTGCCTCGTTGGTTTTTTGGTCTATAATTTCATTAAAAAAGCCATTTATTGTTGGTATATCAAAATTTAAAAGGAAGTTCTTTATAGTTTCTAGTGTTATCTCCGGACTACTTGTTGTTTCAACCAAAACAGCATCGTCTATTACTTTTTCTTCGTCTTTAACATTTTGATTAATTTGTCTTTTTAAATGCAAAATTTCTGTTTGCATACGAACAACATCTTCTCTAACAAGTGATAAAGCGATTTTTAAATCATTGTTTTCGTTTTGAAGTGTTTCTACATGAAGAGAATATCTATCTTTTAATGATGCTATTTTTTTATTTTCTTCTTTCAGTTGTTCAACTTCTCTTACTGACGAATTATAATAGTTTGTTATTTTTTTATTTTCTTTTAAAAGTTTGTCATATTTAGAACCAGTTACAATTAGTGTCACATTATCACCACCTAATATATTTGCCGCGTTACGCTTTTAAACTTTCTCTCCATTTTTTCAGTTCATCGTTTTTACCTAATACGATTAGCCAGCATTCAAACTGAGTGTCAAGATTATCTTTATAATCTATCAGCTTATGGCAAAATTTTTGAAATACATCATATGATTCGTTAAGCAGATCTTTCATATATTCTGCGAGTTCACCAACGGTTCTGAATTGCTTGCCATCAAAGTTAAAAATCTTTTGACCGGAAAGCATATATGCCATCATATAATAAGTTTTCTCGGCATTACTCTTGCCGTCAACCTCCTGCATTGCCTCAATATTTTTAGCGGCATTTTTAAGTTCTCGATTTCCTGATACTCTTAATTCCACATACTGAGTTAAAAGTTTTTCGTTCAAAATACTCTCATAAAAAGCATAATCTGATTTATCGTTTTTCCAAAGTTTTTCAAGCATAGAGCGACCCAATGCAGGCAAACTTTCAAAACACTTACCTTTCCAATAGAATGTTTTGAGTTCGGGAGCAAGTTTATATATGGTCGTCCAAAAAATCAAATCATCGCTTTTTGTACATTTTCTTGCCTCTTCCTCGGCATCGTCACATACTCTTGCGCACTTCTGATTTGAACTGTTGGCAAAATGCGGAGCGAGATAACCTCTGAACAGTTCTTTTTTACCGTCATTCCAATGCGTTGCAAGTTCAATAACCAAACTTTGTATATCTGTAAAATCTTTTCCGTTAAAATTATAAGGATTCATATCCGCACGACTATTACCAATACCTTCGCCGGGGATAGTTTGTTTTTTACCCTCACACCAATTTCTAACCTCTTCATAAGTCCATCTTCTGTTGGGATTATCTTTGTTTTTACGATTTCTTATATCGTAGTATGTAAGAGCGTTAATAAAATCTGCAAGTTCTGTGGGCATATCTTTGGGTATTGGTATTCTTTGCACAGATGTATATTGCTCGATTTCTTCCTGTGACATATGTGCATACGGTGTATAACCGCAAAACAATTCAAATACGGTTACGCCGAATGAATAATAGTCTGATTCGGCAAGGAAAATATTTTTAAATGTTTCGGGCGCGGAATATTCGGGAGTCATACCTGTGCGTGTCATTACAACGGTATTGCCTGCTTCACGAACGGAACTGATACCAAAATCAATAATTGCAACATCTTTTCCGTTATCGCAAAGCATAATGTTAGAAGGCTTTAAATCCTTATGAATGATTTTTTTATCGTGCAAAGTTTTAAGACCCGCGTTGATACAGGGGATGATGTTATTTTTTAATTCTTCAAAAGTGAATTTTCGTCCCTGAATACTACCGTTTTTGTAGTATGGCAATATCTCAAAGGACATGCCGTGAATTGTTCCTGTTTCATAAAGTTTTGCAATATAGGGAGAATTAATTTGTTTTAAGATAGTTGTTACTTCAGGTTTTATTGCAAACTTTCTTCTGTATATTTTTGCAATATACTTTTCGCTATTGTAATCGCAAACATACAAATCGGCTTCACCGGTATTAATATCCAGCTTACTTATCACCGTATATTTATCACAAAGCGTTGTGCCTTCTGCGATATTGCTTGGGCTACTGATTTCGGTATTAATTACAGTTGCATTATTCGGTTGTAATTCGGAATTTATTACAGAACTGTTTGATGAGTTATCAACCGGATTTATCATTGTTTCATTACTCATTATGCTTCCTCCACAATATGTACTTTTTTATCGACAAGCTTTACCTTTCCTGATTTTAAAAGACTAACAAACGCATCATTCATAGCCTTTGAAACCTTTGTACCCATTCGCTCAAAACCGAAAATTCTCGCCGTTTCAACTTTAAGGTCAGTTTCATTAATTCCAACGGCATAATCGGCTATTGTAAGCATTGCTTTTTCGATTTCGGGAATAGAAATATGCTCAACTTTCCGCGCTTCTTCTGTAATTATTTCGCTAACTCTGACTTTTATCTCGGCCATATCTGCTCGTGATATGAAATTATCCTTTATAATTACATCGGTTTTCATATGTCGTTTTATAACATAATTGACTTTATCTCGAACAACAGATGTTACCTTTTCTCTATTAAACAGTCCTGCAATACGTTGATAAAGCAAATTCATGTGCATGGGTTGTTCAACACTAAGAATATAGTTTATTACGTCAGCAGTTCTTTGTTCATTGCTTGAACTATAATTTTGTGGAGCATCCCACCAATTTGCTACAACATAATAATCGAATCCATATGGATTTGTTGTGGTGTTATTTTGTTGCACATTCTTTTTTTCTTCTGTAATTGTCTCAACAGGCACATCATATTTTTCATCAAGCTTGATTGTCATTTCTTGAGGATTGTTCATCATACACTCATTAATAAATGCCAGCAACTTGTCCTGTTCATCCGTTGTATTTTTGATCCATGCAGTTGACCATACGCGGTAGATATTCCACCCCATATTCTTTAAAATTTGCGGGCGAAGATGATCTCTTTCACGAGCGGTTCTTGCAGATGCATAGCTTTCACCATCACATTCGATTCCCGCAATATAAGTTCCGCGTTTGTTAGGATGTTCAATAGCCAAATCTATCTTGTAATCAGAGCAACCAATATTTCTTGATACCATATATCCTTTTGAAATCAAGAAATCATATATACAATCACAGAAATCATCTCTATTATCAAGTGATTCTATTTGCTGTTGCGGAAGCGTAGAAGGGCCTTTAATTGCAAACTCAATGTAGGAACGCAAAAGTTTTGCGCCGTCACTCTTTGCTCTGCCAAGGTCAATATCTGTCGGTTCTATTGAGCCTACGAGTTTAATATTGGTCTTTGCTCTTGTTACAGCAACATTTAATCGTCTTTCGCCGCCTTGCTTGCCAAGTGGACCAAAGTTCATAAGCATTGTTCCACGACTGTTTTTAGCATAGCAAATACTGAAAATGATAGTATCTCTTTCATCGCCCTGGACATTTTCAAGATTTTTAACGAAAAAGGGTTCGTCTTTGTTTTCATCAAAGAACCATTCGTATTCAGGATGCAGTTTTCTGTATTCATAAAGAATCTGTTCAACAGTAGATTGCTGTTTTTCACTGAATGCAATAACACCAAGCGACAAATCAGGATGATTGTTGACATGATTGATAATCAATTCAACACATTTTTTCGCTTCCGGCACATTACATCTGTTTTCATAAACACCATCAGCTACCTTATAATATTCAACGCCTGTATCTGTCTTTGATATTGCACTGCCGGGAAAGGTAATAAGTTCATTTTTATAAATATGACTGTTTGAAAATGCAATCAAATCCTCGCATTTGCTTCTGTAATGCCAAAGAAGGGTTCTGTTAGGAAGGATGCCTGCGGTTTCTTCAAGGATAGAATCATAGATTTCGTCCTCTCCCTCATCATCTGCATTATCAAATTGACCGTCCAAATTATTTGTGCTTGATGCAAAAAAGTTGGTTGGCGGCAATTGTTTGGTGTCTCCTGCGATGATAACCTGTTTACTTCTAAGAATTGCTCCGATAGCATCTTCAGGAAATATCTGAGACGCTTCGTCAAAAATAACCATATCAAAATTATAGGTCTGCGCTTCTAAGAAATATGATACCGATAAAGGCGACATCATAAAGCAGGGCTTAATTTTCAAAAGAAGATTAGGAATTGTCCTAAACAGTTTTCTTATTGGCATAATACGGCTTTTTTTGCCTAATTCTCTTGTCAAAACGCTCATTTCATCGTGTGCAGAAAGCAATCTGTCTTTTCTCGGCAGATTATTTATCAGTTTCTCACGAATTCTCATCCGTGCAATAGAGAGCTGATGTTCGTCAAGGGTACAGAAATCATTAACTGTCTTATCATGCATTACGCTCTTGAAGTTTGCAATTGAAGGTTTTGTTTCTATTACCTTGCTGAGCCAAAGCATATAAAAACGCTTTTTAAAACAGTTAACAATGTCTTTAATACCTTCTTGTTCAATTTTAAGAACTAATTCTTTCAAACCGCAAGTTATACACTTATCCCTGAAAGTCTTGTAATCAAGATATTCTTCAAGAAGGTCTACTTTCCCGGAGCATTTTCTATAACGCTCCGCAAGAACATCAATGCTTGAATTTGCAATTTCGTTGCCGAAAATTTTCATAAAGAATGGTTCCAATTCTTTGGCTTTTGAAACTATTCTACTGATAGCATTAATCTTTAAAGTCATTATTTCTCTATCCGTCATGTTTGTTGCAACAGTTTTGCAAAATTCTTCGGGAAGATTTTTGCCGACAATTAAATTATCAAAGTTTTTCTTGTTTTCAATATGTTGCTTTATCGCATTCCAATCGGTTGCGGTATATTTATATAAATCACCATAATATGTTTTGAATAAGCGTTCTTCATTCCGCAAAGCACTTTCGGCTTTTCTTAATTCAATCGCTTTTTCAAGTTTTACAAACATATCAATATGAGAATCTTTGTTTTTATATATTCCCTTTAAATTTTTTATTTGTCTTTTTAATTCTCCGGCCGTAGCCAATGTTTCCTTGAGTTTGGATATAATGCCGTGCAAATCTTCATTAGAATCCAATTTGTTAAGGAATACGCGATTATAATTAGAAAAAATTGCCTGAATCATTTCTGCGGATAACTCTTCAAAAGTTGCATATACTCTTGACAGTTTATCATATTCGTTGTTAATGAGAATGTTTTTGAATTCATTTTGTGTACTTGCTGCAGGATACAGGCTTAATATTTTTTGGAGCGCAGAAAGGTCTAAAGATATAGATTCCCAATCTGTGTTTGTTCCCGCAAAAGCGCTTCCATACATCTCATCGATAGGCGATTTATTATTTGTAAGTTCTGCTGTGAGCTCGTTCAATTCCTTTATTTTTAAAAGAACATCGACTATCTGTTGATCAGAGATTTTAGAAAAGGGGTCTTTACTGTGCTTAATAATTGTTTTCTTGTCTGCACGGTAATTGGAATTAAACACCTTGAAGATGCCCTTATAATCTGTTTTAAATCTATTTAATATTCCGGTATAATCTGTTTCAAAAATTTCTTTCTCCCATGTGCTCAATATTTCACTGTTAAGGGAGTTGATTTTTGCAGACAATTCTTTGTATTTTGATATATTGGAAATAGCACTGCTCAAAATACGAGCATCAAACCATTGTTTTTGGCAGGATGGCTGTGCTTTAAGTTCAACAATGAGGTCATGCAATGTGCTCAAATTTGTTAAGGTTACAGGCATATCGAGGCATAACAAAGCCATGTCGCTATTTGCAAGATTTACGACATTGGTAATACTGTTAAGCATATCTAGTATGTCATCGTAACATGCATCGATGTTTTCAGAAACATTATATATGATTGATGATTCAATGGATTTCGCTAATATCTCTTTTTTCGAATCAATATCTGCTTTTGTCTTTTCCAAATCAATATTATACACATCGGAATAGAACCAAGAGTCTATATTTTCTCGGTCTTTTATCAATGCGCCTATTCTTTCTGCTGATTTTTGCGTAAATTCTTCTAAATCTCCGATATTGTAATTATCAAATATAATTTCAGGTATTGTATTTACCTGTAACAGAGATTTTACAAAGCCTATAAATTCTTCAATCGATTGCAATGTGTTAGGATTATTTAAATCATAACTAGCTACTAAATCACTAATATTCGATATTAATGCATTTAAATATTCAACAATCGAATTGATATTTTTGTCCATTACTTGCTTATCTTCAAGCGTCAAAGAATTTATAACAACCCCAAACCACGGATTCTTTCCGATATCAAAATTGGAGTTGTTTATGTAATTTTCAAGGTTTTCGAGATTGTATATCATCTCATTTAATGTTTCTCTTGTAATTTTATCTACATCTTCGATAGAGAATAAAGCATCTGTTGCACCTTTTAAATTGTCCAAAATGCCGTATACATCATAGCAACTGATATTTAACGGTGCAATCTCCTCATGTAATTCGGCAGCATATTGGTTGAGTTCCGTTCTTTCAAAATTAAGTCTGTCTAATTCTTCAATGGCTTCTTGTTTTACTCGTGTTTTCTTCAAAGAAAGTGTATTTTGTATGTCGTCAAGGACTTGCTTTTTATTTGCCTTATGGCTGTGCAAAGCCAAACAGAACTCAGCAAGACCAAGTTCAGACAAACGTTTATATACTACCTGCAAAGCTGCCATTTTTTCTGAAACAAATAATACTTTCTTATCTGCGGCAAGAGCCTCTGCGATAATATTTGTTATAGTCTGACTTTTACCGGTTCCGGGAGGTCCTTGCATAACAAAACTAACGCCTCTCTTGGATAATTCGATGGTATCTTGTTGGCTTGAATCCGCACTTAGAACCTGAAAACAATCCTTGGGTATCAATGTATCATGATTATATGACTTTAGTTCTTCGGGGATATTGACAATTTCAGAATTATCACCAAGCATAGCTTTTAAAACAGCATTGTTTGAAATGTTCTCAATGTTGTTTTCAAGGTCTTTATACATATTAATTTTCAAGAAAGATAGTAGTCCTATGCTTGCTTCTCTGATTATACGCCAACCTTTTTTGTCAGCTATTTCTTCAAGTGTTTGTAAATAATTTTCAACCGTATCTTTATCCGGATCAAATGATGGTAATTCTATGCCATAATCTGCTGACAAAAGATGTTGAAGAGTAGGATTAACCACAACATCATCGTCAAATCTTAATAATTTAAATGGTGCATTAAGAGACTCGACTGTCAGTGAAACCGGCACCAATACCAAAGGAGATTTAATCCAAGTATGGCGTGAACCGTGATTTTCCTGCCACTCTATAAATCCCAAAGATAAATAAAGTATATTTGTACCTTGTTCTTCTAACGCAAGTTTAGATTTGTTGCGTAGGTTCTTTAATGTTTTTTTGCTTTCCTGAAACGATGTAGCAACCTTTATATCCCCAAGAAATACATTGATAGGACAAGAAAGCTTGTCAAACAATCTTAATACGGAGTATGTGCGTATGTCCGTATTTTTATCTAACGGATATTGAAAAGTCAATTCATTTTCGTTCTGAACATAATTTGCATACAGCTCATCAAGACCGGGCTCAACAATTTT
The DNA here is from genome assembly GCA_947626045.1 of uncultured Clostridia bacterium. Taxonomy (GTDB): domain Bacteria; phylum Bacillota; class Clostridia; order UBA1381; family UBA1381; genus Hominilimicola. Next base: position 16,105 of record CANQQS010000044.1, read on the forward strand.
TAATGTTGCCCTTGTTGTTTCTCTATAGTTTATCATTTTATTTCTTTTGCCCGTGTCTAAAAGTTGGTTTTTCCAGTATTCTATTTTCTTGTTTTCAGTAAGGTTCATATCGGCACCCCATCATTTGATTGTATATGTTAAATTTACAAAACGTTAATTTCTTTTTCCAATTTTTCGATACCATCCAAAATAGTATCAAACGGTATATTTTCACCAAAAATCATATTCTGCATATGTTCATAGTCATCTCTTAAGGCTTGCATATTCCTTTCCGGCGGCATCAATTTCATTGTGCCAATTTTTGCTTCTTCATATCTTGCCCAAGGGCAACGGTAAAACTTTTCTTTGAAATCAACCACTTTATTGAGCAAATTGATATCAGCAAATGCTTTTCCTTTAACAAAAGAATTTGCCATATAATACAAATCATAATAATGCCTTGAATATCTTGCGGGAAAAGTTTTATTCCCGGGTCTGTTCGCTTCACGGTGAAGGATAGTGACCTTTTCCCAAAAAGTTCGCTCCGGCAATACTGTCAAAACATTTGCAGACGCTTCTTTAAATAAGTGCGGATAACGCTGAGCGGCATAAGGCGTTACTGGTTTTAGTTCCGCGGGAGTCCATGCAGCAAGCACGCCGATCTCAAGACGTATTACCGGTAAGATCGAAAAGTCGTCAAAGCTCTTTCTGTAAGCAATAATAACCGTTTGCGGATCAATTTCATCAATGTAACACTTGATCGGCGTATTCAGTAAATGCTGTAGATCATCACTGATTTGCGGAATAAACTCATTTTTCAGATATTCCTCTGTGCGATGATTTGCTTCTTTATTAAATAAATCCTGTTTTGTGTTGCTTCGTTCCAACCAGGGTTCATCCTTTTCGTAACCAAGAACACGCCAATCGAGTATCAAATCAATATCTTCCGAAAAACGCTTAATTAGACCATATGATTTTGAGAGGCTTGTACCGCCTTTGAATGCAATTTTATCTTTGAAGTTGCTGATGTTAAACAGATATTTGAGCATAAAACACACCCAAAAATCTTTTTCAATAATCGCATCGGTCATACCCATTTTGGCGGCTGTGTTTTGGAATAATGCTTTCCTATCTTTTTCGTTTATGTTTGCTATGGTAATCATTTTTTATCATCCTTGCAAATTTGTTTTATATATTCGTATATCCAAGATGTAGCAGCTTTTGCTTCATTTAAAGCGTTTGTTTTTTCCTCCGGTGTTAAATTATTACTTAACTTTGATACTATTTCTTCGCTAACACCTTCTTTACCAAGTGCCTTCAGTGCTTGAACAACGAGAGCAGTTTTATATGATAGCTTTGAGATCTCTTTATTTGTTGTACGCTTAAACTTAATTGTTGTGTTATCATAGTTGTATGCTTTATATGTTCCATCACTTACATAAGACCACACGGCAGGGACTTGTGTTGACAATCCAAGAATATTTAACGCCGTATCACCACAGGGTGTAATAGTCCATCCAAAGTTTCTTGCCACTGCTTCTGCAACAAGGTTTGGAGAAGGAGCAAGATATTCATCTAGAAAGCTGTTATATTCAGGCTTATAATAAACGCCTCTCAAAACACGTTTGATTATATTGTTTGCTGCCAATCTTATAAATGCCATTTGGACTGTTTTCTTGTCAGTGATATCAACAAAATCAACTGCAACAAAAACATCGCCTTCTTTTGAATGCTCTATTCTTTTCTTAATTTCAGCCAAATAGTTTGGACGGGCCATCAATATCACCTCGTTGCTAATATTGTATATTATTTTCTACCAAAAGTCAATATATATTCATATATTTTTATAGATATCAAAAAATGAGGTTAAAATGTCCACGCAAATATAGTAAAGCGTGTCAACATTATTTAACAAAAGGACATACAACATTAGGTTTTACAATATGCAATTTAATGTGCAACTAAACTAATGTATGTGCTCATATTTGTAATAAATTAATCTATAATATTTACAATCATAGCAGTTATGTCATTTTTATTATATTCTTAATATTAATTTTTGATGGATCATTTTTCGTTTGATGTATCGACTCAAACTTTCAATATACATATATCATAAATTTATTTAATAAAAACAGTATTTGTTAATTATAAATTTTTATAATTCCATCATTCCTCAGCTTGTAGATCTTGCAAATTTATCGGTACAACTTTTCTTGTAATCAAATTATTCTCCGGCTCGCCCGCCTGTTCCGCAACTGCCAATCTTGAATAATATGCAAGCGTCTTGTCCTTCCAGTCCGCGTACTGCTCCTGCGAGTAATTCTCTCTTGTGTCCGCCCAGTCCTCAAGGAAGAGACACATATCGGCGTTAAGGTCGGTCTTTGCTTTTCCGTCAAACTTTATGGAGCACTCCCAATTATCATCTCTCGGCGGGCGCTTTACGTCAATATCAAATTTAAGTCCAGTCACCTTTTCAAGCTCAAACAGCATTACGGCCACATCCGCAAACGTAGTTATCTGCGGTTTCACCGTTTCGGTTTTGTAGCCGAGCAGATAAGTCGTTGTCGTGTCAAGAGCCTTTGCGATCTCATTCAGCATACTTATTGAAATTTCGATCTCGCCGTTTTCGTACTTCTGAATAGTACGAAGCGACTTGCCGAGAGCGTTCGCAAGCTCCGTCTGGTTATACCCCTTTTCCTTACGCGCCTTTCTAACGCGCCGGCCTATTGTCATTTCTTCATTGTTCATCTTTACTTCACCTCAATTACAGTATAACAAATCTGTTTGTGAATTTCAAGTGCATAAATAAAAATTTTTAAAAACCTATTGACATATTTTTAATTCGTGATATAATAAATATGTACTATTAATACAGATGTTCTTTGAAAGCAGATAAAATTGAGAAAAGCAACGTATTCATAGTTCTGATATTAGATAGGAAACTTTTTAGCAAGTGCATAAATAAAAATTTTTAAAAACCTATTGACATATTTTTAATTCGTGATATAATAAATATGTACTATTAATACAGATGTTCTTTGAAAGCAGATAAAATTGAGAAAAGCAACGTATTCATAGTTCTGATATTAGATAGGAAACTTTTTAGCAAGCATAACACTTTGGTACTCAAAGTATCAAAAGTGTAAAAATCCCGTATCGGGATTTTGCAAAAAAGTTTCCTTTAATTTATGGAAAGAAGGCGAAATTATTGAATAAGCGCAAACGGAATATTCAAGTGAAGTTTTATGTTGATGAGAAAGAATTAGAACAAATAAACAGGCGTGTCCGTTTGGCTAATGTGTCTAATCGGGGCGCGTACCTGCGGAAAATGGCTATTGACGGGTTTATTGTAAATGTTGATACTTCCGATTTAAAAGCGGCTGTCAAAGAGATGAACGCTATCGGAAAGAATATCAATCAAATTACGCGGAACGCCAATACCTATGGAATTATGGAACAAGATGTTACGGCAGTTAAAGCGATGGTGGACGAGATATGGCAATTACTAAAATACACCCTATCAAACACACTCTCGGCAAGTCAATAACATATATCGGAAATGAGTGCAAAACCGAGGGCGGCAAATATATCTCAACTTTCGGCTGCGCATACGAAACTGCGGAATTTGAATTTGAATTAACGGCGCAATTAGCAAAAAGCGGCGGTGAAAATCAGGCGTATCACCTTATCCAGTCATTTAAGCCGAATGAAGTCACGGCGGAACAATGCCACGAAATCGGAAAGAAATTCGCGGACGAGGTTTTGGGCGGAAAATATGAATATGTACTCTGCACGCATACAGACAAAGACCACTACCACAATCACATCATATTTAACGCCGTGAGCTTTCAAGACCATAAGCGTTATCGCTCCGATAAGAAATCATACTACCGCATACGGGAAATAAGCGATAAGATATGCGCCGAATACGGACTGAACATCATAGAGCCGAGCAGACGGAAAAGGAACTATGAGCCAAAGAAAACGTACGTCTCAAATAAGTACAAAATCAAAAAGGCGATTGATGAGTGTATCCTGTTCGCGATTGATTATGATGATTTCCTGCGGCGGATGCGCGATAAGAAATATATTGTCCGCGAGGACGATTTTCTGTGGTTTCGTGATATTGACAACAAGCGGTTTACCAAAACCGATACAATCGGCAGAGACTATGAGAAAGATAATATCGAACTTCGTATTAAAGGAAAATATCACCCCAAAACCGTTGATTTGCTTATTGATATCGAACACAATGTAAAGTGCCGGCAGTCAAAGGGCTATGAACAATGGGCAAAAATCCATAATCTGAAACTGATAGCGAAAACTCTTATCATCATAGACGAGAGAGGCATTGCAGACTATGATGATTTATCAAAGAGGGTATCGGAGAAATCCAAGAAATTAAATGAAACGGCAGATAAGATCAAATCCGATAAAAAACGGATAAACGAGCTTGACGCCTTGATGAAAAATCTGAATATGTATCGAAACCTAAAACCGCTTTATGAGGAATACGCGAAGAAAAACCCGCTGCTGAAAAATACATTCTATTCAAATCATAAGCAAGAAATAGACCTGTTCCGTCGATTGACGAATGAGCTAAAGCCGCATCTGACGAAGAACAACAGGCTGCCGAGCGTTAAACAAATCGAGACGGAAAAGCAGCGGCTTATCGCTGACATTTCCAAGCTGTCGGCTCTGCACAAGGACATTAAGGAAGAATACAACGATATATTAGTATTAAAGAAAAATGTAGATATGTTCCTTGACATAAAGCCGAGGCAGGAGGCGCCGAATAAAAAGCCGAGTATTCTCAAAAAACTTGCCGAGCACAAAGAATATGCTGACGCGAAAAACGAACAAATCCAACATCATAGGAGACGTAACGACCCCGAACTGTAAAAGGAGGATATTATGGATATTCAAACAATAACCGATAAGATAAATTACAAGACAGCGCGAGTGAAAAAATTTCAGGCTGAAATCAAGGCTCTTGAAACAAAGAAAACACAGCTTGAAAATGAGGAAATCATAAACGCCGTTAATGAGGCAAATATTCCCATAGGAAGGCTGAAAGAGGTATTAGAGCTAATGAAAGAAAGGAACGGTGAAATATGAAAGTTAAAAATCTGTTATCTGCGGAACTTCCGAAGATAACGCTTACCCTTGAAAGC
>CANQQS010000045.1 GCA_947626045.1 uncultured Clostridia bacterium
AACTTCATGACCGCGCTCGAAGCGAAGGAATACGGACTTGTGGACGAGGTAATAGAGAGAAAGTCCAAGTAACATCTGTACGAGAGGTATATATATGGAAGAGACAAGACATTATATCTGCTCCTTCTGCGGCAAGAACGAAAACCAGGTAAACAAGCTGCTTTCGGGTAACGGCGTGTACATCTGCGACGAGTGCGTCGCGATGTGCAACGAGATATTGGGCGGTGCGTACGACGGCGGCAGAGATTTTTCACCCGACGACCTCCCGAAGCCCCGCGAGATAAAAGCGTTTCTCGACGACTACGTGATAGGGCAGGAGGAAGCGAAGAAAATCCTGTCCGTGGCGGTGTACAACCACTATAAGCGTATCGCGAACGCCGACAAGGCGCAGGACGTGGAGCTGCAGAAAAGCAACATTCTCATGATAGGTCCCACGGGCAGCGGCAAGACGTTCCTTGTGCAGAACCTTGCAAAAATCTTGAACGTACCGTTCGCGATAGCGGACGCGACTTCGCTCACCGAGGCGGGTTACGTCGGCGAGGACGTGGAGAATATTCTATTAAAGCTGATACAGGCTGCCGATTACGAGGTTGAGGACGCGGAGCGTGGCATTATCTACATCGACGAGATTGACAAGATAGCGAAAAAGACCGAAAACGTGTCCATAACGCGCGACGTAAGCGGCGAGGGCGTTCAGCAGGCGCTTCTAAAGGTGCTTGAAGGAACGGTTGCGTCCGTACCGCCGCAGGGCGGCAGGAAGCACCCGCAGCAGGAATTTATACAGCTTGACACGACGAATATACTGTTTATATGCGGCGGAGCGTTCGAGGGTATTGACAAAATAATCGAGAACCGCATAGGCAAGCAGGGCTTAGGCTTCGGCGCAGACATAAAGAGCCGTAAGGAAAAGGATATGAGCGAGCTTTTAAGCGAGCTTATACCGCAGGACTTGCAGAAATACGGACTCATCCCCGAATTTATAGGCAGACTGCCGGTGTACACGAAGCTCGACAGGCTTGACCGAGAAACGCTCGTACAGATACTGACCGAGCCGAAAAACGCGCTCATAAAGCAGTACAAGGCGCTGTTCGCGTTCGACGGCGTAAAGCTCGAATTTGAGGAAGAGGCGATCGAGGCGATAGCCGACAAAGCGATAGAGCTCGGAACGGGCGCGCGCGGACTTCGCTCCATAATTGAAGGCGCGATGAACGAGGTCATGTTCGAGATACCGTCCGACAACAGCGTAAGGACCGTAATCATCGACAAGAAATGTATTACGGACGGCAAGATGCCGAAGGTCATACGTGAGGACAAAAAGGCGGCGAAAGCTGCGGAAAAAAGAGAAACGGCTTAAAACGCGATACGCGTTAAAACGGTGCAAAGGGGCGCTCGGTATGCCGCACGTAATTCGTGCGCGCTGAGCGCCTTAATATTAAGTAGGAAGGCGGGACAATTACAATGTTTGTATCAGAAAACTTATCTGTAAACGAAAAAAATCATCTTGTGATAGGCAAAAATGACGCGGTGGAGCTTGCGAAGGAGTTCGGCACGCCGCTTTACGTGCTTGACGAGGACTTGTTCAGGAAGAATTGCCGCGTTTACAAAAACGCGATGGACAAGTACTACGGCGGCAACGGTCTTGTGCTTTACGCGAACAAGGCTCTCTGTACGCTCTTTACGTGCCGCGCCGCGATGGAGGAAGGATTGGGCGTAGACGTTGTATCGGGCGGCGAATTGTACACCGCGATAAAGGCGGGTTTCCCGATGGGCAAGGTGTACTTCCACGGCAACAACAAAACAGCCGACGAGATAGATTTTGCCGTTAAGAACGGCGTGGGCTGCTTTATCGTCGATAACGTGTACGAGCTTGAAACGCTCAACGAAACGGCTAAGAGATACGGCGTGGTACAGAATATCATGTTCCGCATAAAGCCGGGCGTTGACGCGCACACTCACAGCTTTATCCGCACCGGACAGATAGACTCGAAATTCGGCGTCGCGCTCGAAAACGGCGAGGCGTTCGAGATAACGGAAAAGGCTTGCAAAATGCCGAACGTAAAGGTAGTCGGCGTACACTGTCACATCGGCTCGCAGATTTTCGACATAGAGCCGTTCAAAGAGGCTGCCGACGTTATGATGAATTTTATCGGCGACGTGAAGGACAAGCTCGGTCTTGAAATTGAGCAGCTTAACCTCGGCGGCGGCTACGGCATAATGTATACCGAAAACGACGATCCCGTACCCTACGACGAGTATATAAAGCACGTCAGCGATGTCGTGAAGGCGGCGGCGGAAAAGAGAAACGTAAAGCTGCCGTTCATACTCATGGAACCGGGACGCTCGATAGCCGCGCCCGCGGGCGTGACGCTTTACACCGTCGGCGGCGTTAAGGATATAAAGAACGTCAGAAAATACATATCGGTTGACGGCGGAATGGGCGACAACCCGCGCTACATTCTCTACCAGTCCGAATACGAGGCTGTTGTCGCGAATAACGCGAACGCGGCGCGCACCGAAAAGGTTACAATTGCGGGCAAGTGCTGCGAGTCGGGCGACATACTCTTAAATGACGCGATGATGCCGGAGATACACGTCGGCGACACGCTCGCCGTACTCGCGACCGGCGCGTACAACTATTCAATGGCGAGCAACTACAACAGAATACCACGTCCGGCTATGGTAGCCGTTTCGGACGGCAGCGCGAGGGTAATCGTAAAGCGCGAAAGCTACGACGACCTTATCAAAAACGACGTGCTGTAATAAAGACATATGAAAAGCCCCGACGCGTATATGACGCGTCGGGGCTTTCCCTTTTATCCTATACCGAAATTACGGAAATAAGCATTATCCCACTCTGTAAGCCCTGTCATTGCCCACAGCTATGTACTTGGCGCCGAAGCGGTTAATATCCACTTCGGTATTGCTGCCGTTCGGAACGTATATCATATATCTTACATATACGTCGTCGGTCAGGATATCGCACAAATTACCGTCCTCGTCGAGCTTTGTCAGATTTTTGGTGCCGTTTGGTGCCCAAAACTCAATCGGCTTTCCGTAACGGTTTTTGTTGCTGTTGGGGTACACCTCGGAAACGGTGTTCGTGTTTATGTCAAGCCTGCACTGGTTTAAGTCGGTATCGATATACACAATCGCGCTGTCGGTCGTGTATGTGATGCTGTACACATCGTCGCATATTGCCTTGGTTTCACCCGTATCCATATCTATCGAATATATCGTACCGTCGATGCGCGAGGTGTCGTCGTAATGGTAATCGAGGCAGTACAGCTTGTTGCCGAAACGCTGTATATCAGATATATCTGCGCCGTCCAAGAGCTTATGACGTTCTCCGCCTTCCGGATCGGAGGTGTAGAACATTCCGCCGTCGTTGTCGTAGTATACGGAATACTTGTCGTCACTGCTCGAGTCGTCCTTCGTCGCGTCGGGAATTTCGTCCTTGTAGAACTCCTCATTGTCCGACGGATCTATCGGCACATAACGGTAGGTGAATGAGCCGTCCTCATTGGGCGTACGTACTTCCTTAACCTTTATGCCGTCTACTGTATATTCCCACTTTTCATCGTCATACTCCTCGATGTAGTTTAAGTCCAAATCCGCTATATAGTCGTACGCGTTAGAACCCGTTTCACCGTTATACGGACCTTCTATATGGAAAAGCGTTCTGCCGTCGGTGGTGGTTATCGGGTAGAAATACTTTATTTTCACTTTATCGTTTACACATTCCACAACATCGCCGTCCGTTCTGTAAAGATATGACTCCGATGTTCCGTCAAACGCCGTTTTTGCGCTCGTAAAGTAAAGCCATGATTTCTCACTCTTATCCTTCGCGACTATTCTTTGAAGATAACCGCTGTCGTCGGTCACAAGCTCTTTATGCGCCTTGCCGTTTTCGTAGGTGAGTCTGTAAAGCAAGCGCTGCGAGTATGTGACGTCCTCTTTTTCAATGCTGTCAAGGAAGAATATGTACGGCTTGTTCTGCGTGTCGTCCGCGCTCAAGGGCGAGCCGTCCTCGTAGGTGAGAAAGTCGGTAACTATGCCGTAGCAGTAGCCGTCGGACAGCTTGGTCACGTCGCTGCCGTCGGGGAGCATCGTGAACAGACAGCCCTCGTCCTTGCCGCGTATGTGATAATAAAGTCTGCCGTTGTAGTAGCTTATATCGTAGCAGTCCTCATCGGATATTTTCTGCTTGTTTTCACCGTTCGAGTCAACCTTGTACATATGACCGCCGTCCGACCAGTCGGCGTAGTAGATCCAGCCGTCGGGGGCGCGATGGCTGTACTCCGGCTCTTTGAGGCCGTTCTTTATCATATAATCTATCTCTGACATCGAATACTTCGCCGGAAGAATCTCTTTGCCGGAGTAATCGTACAGACCGAGCGTTGTTGCGCCCGATTTCGCCGCCTTTGTGTATATGTAATTCGCGTCGGTTTTGTACGTGTAGGCGGGAATTGTGATTAAAAGCTCGCCTGTCGCGGCGTTAAATATATCCGTCGTGTCGCTGTACGTCTGCGCGGCGGCGTACACGTTTCCGTCGCTCGCCGTGCTGCAGTATATATTTGAATAAATGTCCGTATCAAACGGTATGCTCACGCCGTCCTTTTTGAGATAGAGCGTTTCGCCGAGCTTTGTCTCGACATATCCGTTTTCATACGTCTTAATTGTCTTTTCCGTGTCAGCCGTAATACCTGTGCCGTCGGGATCGGCGGCGCGCGGGTACATGCGGTAAATTCTGTAAAGCAGCGATATTGCCTGCTCTACAGTGATATTGCCGAGCGGCTCGAATTTGTTTTTACCCATGCCCTGCATAAGTCCGAGGTCGCCGAGCGTGTAAACCGCGCGCGCCGCGTAGTCGGAAACGCTGTCCGAGTCATCGTATGTCAGCTTTGGCTTGTATTGGATTTCAACGGGATTGCCGTCCGCGTCAAAGTCGGTGGTGCTGTAAACCAAATAGTTTTCCGAACGCCTGAAGTCTAAGCGTTCGAGCGTTTCAAGCGCGAGTACAGCCGCGTCCTGACGCGTGATAGGCTCGTCGGGGCGAAGCCTCGCGCGCGTAACGGTCGTGACGCCGTATTCGTTCGTTTCGCTTTCGAGCGTTTCGCCGTTTACGAGATGAGTGCCGATAGCAAGCTGATAATAGTAGTTGTCGCCTATGTCCTCAAAGTAATTGTACCATGCCGGGTGAACGTAGTTTTTGTTAATTTGTGTCGTCTTTATAAGCACGCTGCACATAAGCTCTATAAACTGACCGCGCGTTATGTTCTGTCTGTAATCCGACACGTCGGCGAGACCCTCCGTGATCAAATCCTCGCTCGTGAACACGCTTACGTCGTTGTACGCCCAGTCGGACACGTGTACTATTTCGCGCGCGAATGCCGATGTTGCAGTGGCGAGTATTGCCGCGCATAAAATTATACTGATAATCTTCTTTTTCATTTCGCCCGCCTCCTTAATGTACTATAAATCCGAAATATGTGTGACCGCCGCTGTACATGAGTACGGCTTTGCCGCCGCTCGTCAGGCGGTATACCTCCTTAACGCCGTTTACCGACGCTGTTTCTGGATTGCCGAGCGACGCGTGAACATCGCTTTTGCTCGTGCCGAGAGGCAGAGCGGCAAATTCGCCTTCGCTCACCGGCGCGGCATACGCCGCTGCCGGTGCGGCAAGAGCCGCTATGAGCAAGGCTGCGAATATTTTCCTTTTCATTTCAAATCACCTTTTATCCTTTACATATTTTACCCTATACATTTTATCCTTTTATTCCTCCGCCGTTTCCGCCCCGCCGGCGGTAACGCCGGTGCTGTCCGTGTCGGCTTCGCCGCCGGACGGCTCGACGATATATACGTGTTCGAGCGTGCCGTCCTCATACTGCAGCACGGCTGTCGAACCGTCGTCGAGCGAGTAGGTGTCCTTCATGCCGTTAGCTGCCGAGCTTTCCGGCTCGCCGAGCCTGTCATATACGCTGCCACGCTCGTCGCCTATCGTGATGTCGTTTACGCTGTTGTCGGCCGCGGGTTCGTCGGGAACGTAGTCCGAGTAGTCCTCATATTCGGGGGTGGTGTAATCGTCCTCGTATACATACCCGTCAGCGCTGTCGTCGCTTTCGGGCTCGTAATATGTGTCGTCAGTATCGTCCTCGTAAACCGGCTGCGGCTCGGCTGTCGGTTCGGGCGCAGCTGCGGGCGGGGGAGTGGGACGTTCCACTATACCCAAATCGTCCTCTATCACCTCCGCGACGCTGTCTGCCGCGAACGTGATAACGCCGCCCGACACAGCCACGGACACGGCTATGACGCAGAACATCACAATACCGTTGCGTTTTATCTTTTCGTCGAGTATACCCTTAAAACGCTCCAATACCGTTTTCTTTGAAAAGAAGAAGCAGGTCGAAAGAGCCGTGCCGCGTCCGCGTCCGTTGTGAACGAGGCGCAAAATTGTTTCGCAGTAGCCGCGGCGGTAATCGACGTTCTGACTTCTTACGACCTCCGCGTCGCACGCAAATTCCATGTCGCGGTCAGCCGCGCTTGCCATGATGTGAACCATCGGGTTAAACCAGTGAACGGCTCTCGCAGCCATGACGAGCAGCTTGTACCAGATGTCGCGCCGCTTCATATGCACAAGCTCGTGGCGCAGCACTATGGTAAGCTCCGCGTCGGTGAAGTCGATGCACGGGAGCAGCAGCACAGGCTTTATTATGCCGAATACCATAGGTGTTGTGACCGCTTTGCAGAGCTTTACGTTAAAGTCACGCGTCACTCCCGCGAAGTCCTTCGCCGACTTTACGGCGTGTAATATCCTCTCGTCCGTAACGTTTTTCGCCCAGCGGCGCACCATGCCGGAAAATGATATGTATTTTGCCGTCTGGTACAGCGCGAACACGATAACGCCCAAAATCCATATGAATGTGACGAGCTTTTGCACGTCTATCCCCGCGGCGGGAACGACGGGCGTTTGAGCCGCTGTCGGTATCGTCTGCGGAATTGGCATTGTTATGGGCTTCGCGACGCTTATCTTAAACGGCAGAACGAGCCGCGCCGCGACGAAAAGCCACATGTAGTACCGCCATTTTGAAACGTAGCTCCTCTTCAGTATGGGCGCGCACAGGAGAAGCAGCGCAATCCATACGCTTATGGGCAGAGTAATTTCGATAATGTCGATCATCAAATTTTCCATATTACTTTCCCTCTTTCTTTATCTTCTCAATAAATGCGTCCAACTCCTCAATGTCCTTTTCAGATATTGTTTTGCTGTCGTACAGCGCGGTGACAAGTCCCGTTATCGTACCCTTCTCGCCGAACCGCTTGAAAAACGACGCGCTCTCGACCTGAAGATAGTCGTCCTCGGTAACGAGCGGCTCAAACGTCTTGCTCTTTCCGAGAACGCCCGTTTTCAAAAATCCTCTCTCCGCGAGACGTGACAGGAGAGACTGCAAGGCTCCTTGGCTCCACGGACGCGTCTTTTCAAGCTCGCGCTTAATGTCGGTCGTCGTGATGGGCGTGGGATTTGACCAGATTACCTGCATAATCTCCAGTTCCGTTTCGGGTATTTTTTTCAGTTTCATAGCTATGACTCCTTTGATATATTTAAATTACTGCACATGTAGTATATCTATATACTACACCTGCAGTATATATTTGTCAAGGGGTTTTGCAAAAGTTTTTGAAAAATTTTTCGGGCATAAAAATAACATGTAAAAAGGCGCTCCGATGAATTTAATAATCCGCCGACTATTTATAATAATCCGCCAATATATATGCGATATATTGTAAATTTTTTATAAATATGATATTATATAATTTACTATTAAATTATATTGGAAAGAAGGATGTAAAAATGAAACGCAAAATAATGTTGATTTTCGGTATGCTTCTGACATTTGCGGCGCTTATTGCCGTGCCGCTTTCGGCTCTCGCGGAGGGTGAGAGTGAAACTCCCGCGGTTGTCGTGCCAAAAGATTCAAATACGGGACTTTACCGCGATATTTACGCGTTTGTTACGGATAAAGTGCCGGTGGGCGGAAGCTCCAAGGAAGAAAAAACATGCTATTTCTTCATGCCTTACAGCGCGGATCTGACAAAAATAACATATAAAGTCGGAGACGAAAGCAAAACTCTTGATTTGTCGGACGGCAAGACCGAGACGATTACATTAAACGGCGCTGAATATAAGGCGATCGCATATAAGTCCGTTCTTCCGACGATATACCTTGAAATAGATGAAAGTAACGGCACTATTGATGCAATGGAAAACTCAAGGGATCACAGCGTAAAGTGCTACGGTGACATGAGAATTGAAGTGCCCGACGATGTTGCCGAGAAAAACGGATGGGAAAAGGATTACGTAAGCGTTGAAAAGAAAGATAAAACTCCCGGCACAATAGAGCTTCGCGGACGCGGCAATTCAAGCTGGAGACAGTCTATATATAAAAATAAAGCGCGTCCTTATCAGGTTAAGCTTGAACAATCCATGGATATAATGGGCATGGGCGCGGCGAAATCCTACACCCTTCTAAAAGCGGATCAGCTCCAGACGACGGCGAAGATATTCCTTAATATGGGAACGGATATGGGCGTTGCGTTCACTCCGAGCGCGGAGCTTGTAACCGTGTATTTAAACGGTGAATACAGAGGTATGTATACTCTTTCGGAAAAGATTGAGGTTCACGAGGAGCGAGTAAATATAAGCAATCTGGAGGACGAAATAGATCTCGCAATGGAAGCAGCCGGAACGACGGACGTCAACGATGTTATAGACGATATAGATATAACCGGCGGCTACCTTCTCGAAATCGACAATTCATCCGAACCGCTTCAGTTCAAGGCGCAGACGAATTCGCTGACGATTAAAGCGCCGGAAAACCTTGACGACCATATGGGTGCTGACTCCAATTACGCGTACATAACCGAGCTTATGACCGACCTCTTTAACGCGGTATACGGCGACGGCTACTTAACGGACGACGACTACGCCGGACACCCGGGCTATGCGGGCAAGCATTTCACGGAGGTCATGGATATGGACAGCGTGACGAAATACTTCCTCGAGCAAGAGCTTTCGGCAAACGCCGACAACTGCCTGGGCAGCACGTTTTTCTACAAGGATAAGGACAGCATAGACGGCAAAATTTATATGAGTCCCGTATGGGATAACGACCGCTGCTGCGAGATTACGGAGGGCTGGCTGCTGCCGAATATGAAGGGTTATATCGACAATCCCGACGGAAGCGGCGAAAAGATGGACACCTTCTTTGCGGCAATGTGTAAGCACAAGGAATTTTTAAGCTATGTTGTCGCGTATTATGAGAATAACGCGAACTACAACAATATAAAGCAAACCTTTGAGGATTACGCGAACGGCGCAAAGAATACGGAGCTGCGCGAAATGAGCAATTACGTCAAAAACGACGCGGATATGACGTATTACCGCTGGGATTACGACTGGTCCCTTACGCCGTCGAAGGTTCCCGATTATCTGCAAAAGCGCAAGGCGTGGATTGACGCGAATATAGAGACAATAAAGGATTTCGGCACGAAGGGCGAGTTTATCGAAATTGAAAACACCGTTCCGAAGCCCGACGGAAAAATCACGCTTAACACCGGCGCGGCTGACGGAAAAATAAATATCAGCGTCACGAGCGACCTTGGAATGACGCAGAAAATGGACGTGTACACCGCAGTTTACGATGATTCCGGCAAGCTTGCGAAAGTATTTATTGACGAAAACGTGACGGTTAAGGACGGCGAAAATTATACCAAATCCTATGATTATACGGACGCAATCGGTCTGGTTAAGACAATGCTGTGGAAACCCGACACAATAGAGCCGCTTGACAGGGTTGTAAATGAATAAAAAGTAAATTAAAAAGGTGCTGCCGAATTTTTCGGGCAGCGCCTTTTTGAGTTTTATAGCTATGACTCCTTTGATATATTTAAATTACTGCACCTGCAGTATATATTTGTCAAGGGGTTTTGCAAAAGTTTTTATAAAAAATTTTTCACCGTAAAAACAGCATGAGAAAGGGGCGGACAAAAGCCCGCCCCGATGACAAAAATTGGGGGATTTTATTTTTTGCACTTGTGCGGACAGTCGGCACATCCGCAGCCGCACCCGCCGCTTTTACGTGTGCGTATAACCGAGCGCAGTGCAAGCGTGACCGCCGCGGCAAGTATTACGCAGATTATTACGGTAGCAATCATTTTTACCGCCTCCTACGCTTTAAGTCCGCCCTTGACGCTCAGCGTCTTGCTTTCCTTGTATGGGCGCAGCAGCAGATACATAAATCCTATCACAACGAGTATCGCCGCAACAGTGCCTATTCCGAAACCGCCGCCGGTAAAGAGTGTGCCAAGCTGGTAGATGCACAGTGATACCGCGTAAGCGAGCGCGCACTGCCAGCCTATCGCGAACCACGTCCACTTCGCGCTGTTCATTTCGCGCTTTATCGCGCCGATTGCCGCGAAACACGGAGCGCACAAAAGGTTAAACACGAGGAACGAATACGCCGAAAGTCTGGTAAAATTCATCGCGAGATTCGTCCATACCTCGAAGCCGTTCTCCGCGACCTCCGCAAAACCGCCGTAGAGTATACCGAACGTGCCGACGACGTTCTCCTTCGCAATAAGTCCCGTTACAGCCGCGACAGCCGCCTTCCAGTCGCCCCAGCCGAGCGGCGCGAATATCGGAGCGAGTATGTTTCCGATTGACGCGAGGATCGAGTTGTTCATGTCCTCGACCATGCCGAACGAGCCGTCCTCAACGCCGAAGCCTTGAAGGAACCAGACGAGTATCGTCGCGAGCAGGATAATCGTTCCCGCTTTCTTTATAAACGACCAGCCGCGCTCCCACATGCTTCTTAAAATGCTGCCGACGGTCGGCATATGGTATTCGGGAAGCTCTATCACGAACGGCGCGGGATCGCCCGCGAACATCTTTGTCTTTTTGAGTATAATTCCCGAAACGATGATCGCCGCTATTCCCACAAAGTACGCGCTCGTTGCGACCCACGCAGCGCCGCCGAACAGTGCGCCCGCAATAAGCGCGATTATCGGGAGCTTCGCGCCGCAGGGGATAAACGTCGTAGTCATAATAGTCATGCGCCTGTCGCGCTCGTTTTCAATCGTGCGCGAAGCCATAATTCCCGGAACACCGCAGCCCGTGCCGATAAGAACGGGTATAAACGATTTGCCCGACAGCCCGAAACGTCTGAAAATTCTGTCCATAATAAACGCGATTCGCGCCATGTAGCCGCAGCCTTCCAAAAACGCGAGGAATATAAACAGCACGAGCATTTGCGGAACAAATCCGAGCACCGCGCCCACTCCCGCGACTATACCGTCGAGGATAAGACTGTTGAGCCAGTCAGCCGTGCCGAGCTTATCGAGAAGCGACTCAATTAATACGGGTACGCCGGGAACCCATACGCCAAACTCTGATGGGTCGGGTTCTTCCGCCGACGCTTCATGAACCGCAGCCGCAGCTGCAGCAAAGTCAGCCGCCTTGATATTTTCAACAGTTTCCTCAACCGCGCCTTCGTCGTCCGTAACTTCGGCTGTTGCGATAACGTCGGCAGCTTCTGCTGTAAACGCGTCAAGCGCTGCCGTGTCAAGCTCTTCTTCATCAAGAGCCGCGCTTACAGCTTCCGTATCTATTCCCGCTTCCTCAGCGGCGTCTAAGAAGCTGCTCACAATAGCTGAATTTTTACCCGTTTCAAACTCGGCGTCCCAATCCTCAACCGCCTGTTCGTACGCTGACGAGCCGATTCCGAACAAATGCCAGCCGTCGCCGAAAACTCCGTCGTTAGCCCAGTCCGTGGCCCACGTTCCGACCGTCGTGACCGATATGTAGTAAACGATAAACATAACAGCCGCGAAAATCGGCAGAGCAAGTATTCTGTTTGTAACGATTTTGTCTATCTTGTCCGAAAGACTGTTTTTCGCGGCAGTGCTTTTTTTCTTGTAACAGCCGCCGATTATCGAAGTTATGTACGTGTAACGCTCGTTTGTGATAATGCTCTCGCTGTCGTCGTCAAGCTCTTTTTCGGCTGATGTGATTATATCCTCAACGTCGGGAACGGATTTGAGCTGCGACGCTATCTTATCGTCGCGTTCGAACAGCTTAACCGCGTAGAATTTTTTCTGCTCCTCGGGTATTGAATCGTCAAGCTTCTCCGATATTTGGGAAATATAGCCCTCAACCTTTTTATCGAACGAGTGAACAGCCTTAAACGGCTTGCCCGCGGCGGCAACGGCTTTATCCGCCGCCTCTTTAACGCCCGTGCCCTTGAGTGCGGAAATTGCCACAACCTCGCAGCCGAGAGCGTTGCCGAGCTTTGTGAGGTCGATTTTGTCACCCTTTTTATTCACAACGTCTATCATGTTTACAGCCATGACAACAGGTATGCCAAGCTCGGTAAGCTGTGTTGTGAGATACAGGTTACGCTCCAAATTGCTGCCGTCAACGATATTCAATATAACGTCGGGTTTGTCGTTTATAAGGTAGTTTCTCGCGACGACCTCCTCGAGTGTGTACGGGGATAGCGAGTAAATACCCGGTAAATCCTCGATTACAACGTCTTTTCTGCCCTTTAACCGTCCCTCTTTTTTCTCGACCGTAACGCCGGGCCAGTTACCGACATACTGATTTGAGCCGGTGAGTGCGTTAAATAATGTTGTTTTGCCGGAGTTTGGGTTGCCGGCAAGCGCGATTTTTATTGCCATTTATGTATACCTCCTTAATCCACCAATATCATTTTCGCGTCCGCTTTTCTTATTGAAAGCTCGTAATTTCTGACGGTCACCTCGATCGGGTCACCGAGTGGCGCAACCTTGCGGACAAACACGTCCACGCCCTTTGTAATGCCCATGTCCATAATTCTCCGCTTGACCGCGCCTTCACCGTCGAGCTTTAATACCTTGACCGTCTCGCCGATTTTCGCGTCACGTAATGTTTTCATATTTTAACCTCCCTTTTTATATACATTGTTTTTATACGGGACGTCGAGGGCGCCGTCCCCTACACCCGTTATTTGTAAATAGTGCGCCGTAGGGGCTGGCGCCCTCGACAGCCCGCTCTTACACCATAATCCTATTCGCCATAGACCTATCTATCGCCACTCTCGCGTCCTTGACATTCACAATCATATTCCCCGAAATTGCCGAAACTACCGTTACTTCCGTACCCTCGACAAAGCCGAGGTTTTCCAGAAACCGCCGCGTTTCGTCCTTGCCGGTGATTTTCACGATGTTTTTCGTTTCGCCTATATTCACCATAGTTAAAGGCATAAGCCATACACTCCCTCCGTAAACATTAAAAAACCATAGTGCGCCATGCACAAGGTATATTAGTTATTAATAATGATGATTAGCCATAACTAACGTATGTTATACTAACATTATTTTATACCGTTGTCAAGGGGGTTGTGAAAAATTTTTTGAAAAATTTTCAAAAACCTCTTGACAAACAGCTGTACTAACTGTATTATAATAGTTAATACAGTTAGTACACACAAAACGGGAGGTGAAAATATGATACAGCTTGACCTGTCCGACCACAGACCGCTTTATGAGCAGATCAAAGAGAAGATGAAGGAGCTTATAATAGCGGAGATATTAAAGCCCGACGACAAAATACCGTCGGTGCGGGAAATGGCGCAGCAGCTTACGATAAACCCGAACACGATACAGCGCGCCTACCGCGATTTGGAAACGGAGGGGTACATTTACTCCGTCCGCGCAAAGGGGAGTTTCGTCGCGCCGGTTTCGCGGGTACGCGAGAAAACGGAGAATACGGAGCTTACCGATGAAATGGAAAATCTCGTAAAACGCGCGCGGTTTCTCGGAATAAAAAAGGAAACGCTCATAGATTTAATCGACGGCGTGTATGAAAAGAAGGAGGAATGAGATATGATTGAAGTAAAAAACGTAATAAAACGCTTCGGCGACTTTTTCGCGCTTAACGGTGTGAACATAAACGTGGAAAAAGGCTCGGTCTACGGTCTTGTCGGACCTAACGGCGCGGGCAAAACCACGGTAATAAAATGTATGGCGGGCATTTACCGTCAGGACGGCGGCTCGGTTCTGATAGACGGAAAACCCGTGTACGAGAACGCGGAGATTAAAAGCCGCGTCGCGTATGTGAGCGACGATTTGTACTTTTTCCCCGGCTATTCGATTAAGGACAGCGCCGCCTACTACAGCGGCATATACCCGAACTGGAGCGACGAGCGGTTCAAGGAGATTGCGGACGTGTTCAAAATTGACGAAAAACGCGCCGCGCGCAGATTGTCGAAGGGTATGCAGAAGCAGGCGGCGTTCTGGCTCGGACTTTCGACGCAGCCCGACGTGATGATACTCGACGAGCCGATGGACGGTCTCGATCCCGTAATGCGCCGCAACGTGTGGAACATCATGCTTGCAGAGGTCGCGAACCGAGGCATGACCGTGCTCGTGTCGAGCCACAACCTGCGCGAGCTTGAGGACGTGTGCGACCACGTGGGAATTATGAACAACGGCAGGATTGCCATAGAAAAGGGACTTGACGAGGTAAAGGGCAACATTCACAAGGTACAGACCGCGTTCAGGGACGGACTGCCCGATGAGCTTCGGACGTCGCTCGACATATTGAAGCACGAAATGGCGGGCAGCGTCGATATGCTTATAATACGCGGCGACAGCGGCGAGATAACGGATAAAATAAAGAAATATTCGCCGCTGCTTCTGGACGTTGTTCCGCTTACGCTCGAAGAGGTATTTATATATGAGTTGGGAGGTATGGGCTATGAGCTTGAAATCATTGATTAACAAAAGCGTTATAAAATCCGATATGCGCCGTTACTGGTACCTTGGTGTGACGTTTGCGCTCGCGCTTTTTGTCGCGACGGTGCTTCCGATGAGGAGAGTGCTTCTTCTCCGACCTGACACGGGCGCGGACTTTATACACAGCACATTTGCGGCAATAGGGCAAACCTCGCTGTTCATAATTGTGCCGTTCTGCATATTGACGCCGGCGCTGCTATTTTCCTACCTGCACCACAAAAGCTCGGTATGCGAAACGCACCGCCTGCCGTTAAGACGCGAGTGCCTGTACTTCTCGCACCTCGTGTCGGCTGCCGTTCTTACCGCGCTGCCGATTATACTTATCGCCGCGCTTATGCTTACCATGGTTGAAACGCTGCCTTCGTATATACTGCTCTGGACCGCGCTTTCAATAATATACGCGTTTTTGATAACAAGCTTTTCCGCAGCCGCGTCAATGCTTGTCGGCAACACCGCCGCCGGTGTGATGCTGCCGCTTATCGTAATGTTCCTGCCGTTGTTTTTCTCGGGCGTGATGGAGATACTCGGCTCGGGCTACCTCTACGGCTACGTCCCGCAAGGCTTGCCGAGCTTTCTGCGGTGGATTTACGCGGACTACGCGAGCCTTCTTGAAGGCAAAATGTACGTGTACATCGCGGCGGGAATTGTGTTTATCGCGCTGGGTGCGTGGTTCTACCGAATGAGAAGGCTTGAAAATCACACGCGCATACTCGCCTTTGATGCGCTGAACCCCGTTTTCATGTACGGACTTGCATTCTGTGCCGGTCTTGCAGGGTATATGTACTTGAGCGTGATTTTTTACGACAGGATAATTTCCATGTGGATAGGCTTGCCGTTCGGCATAATAGGAATTATAGTCGCGCGCATGATTATATCCAAGTCGTTTAAGCCGACCAAGATCCTGAAACCTATCATCATATACACGGCAATGATGTGCGTGCTGTACCTGTTCTACGGCGCGGACATAACGGGCTTTGAAAAGCGCGTACCCGACATTGACAGCATTGCGTCGGTCAATGTTACAAACTACGGCGGCTTCAGGTCGAGTACGAATTTAAACGGCGAAACAATGTACACCTCCGAAAACGATCCGACGCTTTACGACAAAGAGGATATTGAAAAGGTCGTCGCGCTTCACCGCGCGATAGTCGAGAGCGGCGCGGGGAAGAGCGAAAATGCTTACGGTCTGCCGATTACGTACAAGCTGAAGGACGGCAGCGAACTACGGCGCAGCTATGCCGTAACCAAAGATAACGAGGAGGTGTTCCGTCTTTTCTGCGAAGTAGAGAATCTTAAACCCGTAAAATGCGAGAGATTTCCGATAGTCGGAGACGACGGCACGGAGTACACGAATGTGAGAGTAATAAATCTCGGAGCGATTACGCAGCTCGACCCGTCAAGGCAGGAGCAGATACTCGCCGCGCTAAAACAGGATGTGCTTAACGCAAGCTACACCGAACTGACAAATTCCGAATCGATTACGCGTCTTTCGGTTGACAGCCGTATTCCGTCGCTCGACGAGAATATGAACCCGATTGAGGACAAGTCGCACTGGGCGCAGCAGACGCTCGAGTACAACGTTTACCCGTCGTACGCGAACTGTGTCGCGCTGCTTAAGGAGTGGGGACTTTACAATATCATTCCGCCCACCGATGTAATTGACAAAATTACGGTTTACCAATATACCGGCACGTACAGCAAAGCCGCGTTTTTAACGGATAAAGCCGATATAGAAAAAGCACTCGCGCATATCAAAGCGAACGTTGATAATATGAAGGACATTGATTTGCTGAACGGCACTTATCAGCGGTTTACGATAGGCTACAAGCCCGATACCGGCTATTCGACATATATGGTTGACGCGCCGTGCATGGAGGGAATTGTATTCGAATAAAAAGCGTCCGTTCGTCTTGAAAACCGGAACCATATGTGATATAATTAACAAAGTCGGAAAAACTAACAGTAAATTATCATATATGTGAGGCGGTTGTTATGACGGGCAAATTCGATATAACGGGAATGACGTGCAGCGCGTGCAGCGCGCGCGTGGATAAGGCGGTGCGCTCGCTTGACGGCGTAAACGAAGTGAACGTAAACCTTCTTATGAATAACATGAGTGTAGATTACGACGACAGCGCGGTGACGGAAGGCGAGATAATCGGCGCGGTAATCGCGGCAGGTTACGGCGCGTCCAAAGCGGGCGAGAAAAAGACGGAAAAGCGCGACACAGGCGTTGAGGACGAAATTAAAAGCATGAAGATACGCCTTATCGTGTCGGTCGCGCTGCTCGTTCCGCTTATGTACCTTTCAATGGGGCATATGTGGAACTTCCCGCTTGTAAATTTATGGATAAAAGGGCATGAGGACGCGCTCGCGTTCGCGTTTACGCAGCTGCTTCTGACGCTGCCGATAGTCATAATAAACAGAAAATATTTCATAAACGGCTTCAAAACGCTGTTTCACGGCGCGCCGAACATGGACTCGTTAATAGCGATAGGCTCGGGCGCGTCGCTCGTGTACGGAATCGTGGCGATTTACTGTATCGGCTACGGTCTCGGTCACGGCGACAAGGAGCTTGTCGAAAGCTACATGATGAACCTCTATTTCGAGGGCGCGGCTACAATCGTAACGCTCATAACGCTCGGCAAATACCTTGAAACGCGCGCCAAGGGCAAGACCTCGCGCGCAATAGAAAAGCTTATAGACCTCTCGCCGAAAACGGCTGTTGTTATTAGGAACGGCAAGGAGAAAACAGTCGCGGTCGAGGACGTGAAGGTCGGCGAATACGTAGTCGTAAAAGCCGGACAGACGGTGCCGCTTGACGGCGTGATAACCGAGGGAAACGGCGCGGTTGACGAGTCGGCTATAACCGGCGAGAGCATAGCGGTTGAAAAGACAGTTGGCGACGGCGTTACCGGCGCGACCGTGAACAAGTCGGGTTACTTCGTGTTCCGCGTTGAAAAGGTGGGCGAGGACACGACGCTTGCGCAGATTATAAGCCTCGTTGAGGAAGCAGCGTCGTCGAAAGCGCCGATATCGAAGCTTGCCGACAAGGTGGCGGGCGTGTTCGTGCCGGTCGTGATAGGAATAGCGATAGTCACAGCCGTTGTGTGGCTCCTTATCGGCAAGGGCGCGGGATTTGCGTTCACAATGGCCGTATCGGTACTTGTAATATCGTGTCCGTGCGCGCTCGGACTTGCAACGCCGACCGCGATAATGGTCGGAACGGGCAGGGGAGCGCAGCTCGGCATACTCATAAAATCAGCCGAAAGCCTTGAAACGGCTTGCAAAACCGACACTGTTGTGCTTGACAAAACAGGCACGATAACAGAGGGTAAGCCGTCCGTAACGGATATAATCCCCAACGGCGTGACCGAAAACGAGCTTTTGTCCGTCGCGGCGGCGGTAGAAAACGCGTCGGAGCATCCGCTTGCGCGAGCGATAGTCGAAAAGGCGGCGGGTATGGACATAAAGACAGCCGACGATTTTCAGCAGACAGCCGGA
This sequence comes from uncultured Clostridia bacterium, assembly GCA_947626045.1. GTDB lineage: Bacteria > Bacillota > Clostridia > UBA1381 > UBA1381 > Hominilimicola. Next base: position 18,334 of record CANQQS010000045.1, read on the forward strand.
CGCGGCGTGAGCGGCGTTGTGAACGGTAAAAAAATACTTGCCGGAAATTACAAAATGATGTGTGAAAATAACGTGACCGCGACAGAAAACACCGCGCTTGCGGCGGAGGGCAAAACGGCTCTCTATTTCGCGGCAGACGGCAAATTTATAGGCATAATCGCCGTTGCGGACACGGTTAAGGAAACGAGCCGCGCCGCGATAGACGCGATGCGCGACATGAAGCTGAAGGTGGTAATGCTCACCGGCGACAACAAGGTTACAGCCGAAGCGATACGCAGGAGCCTCAACCTTACCGACGCGATAGCCGAGGTACTGCCGTCGGGCAAGGAGGCGGAGGTGCGCCGTCTGCAGTCCGAGGGACGCAGTGTGGCAATGGTCGGCGACGGCATAAACGACGCGCCCGCACTCACACGCGCCGACGTCGGCGTCGCGATAGGCGCCGGTACGGACGTCGCGATAGAGGCGGCTGACGTGGTACTGATGAAAAGCGATTTGCGCGACGCGGTTACGGCGATGAAATTAAGCCGCGCCGTAATGCGAAACATAAAACAAAACCTGTTCTGGGCGTTCTTCTACAACGTACTCGGCATACCCGTTGCGGCTGGCGCACTGTATTGGCTCGGCGGTTTCTGCCTTAATCCGATGATAGCAGCTGCCGCGATGAGCTTCAGCAGCGTGTTTGTGGTGTCAAACGCGTTAAGACTTCGTTTCTTCAAGCCGTAATACGGGGACACTAAAACTGTGGGGACACTAAAATTACAGGGACACTAAAATTAGGATAAAAGGGACACTAAAATAACGGGGACACTAAAACTCCCGAAGGGCATTTGCCTTTCGGGAGCTTTTATATTCAGCCTTCCATGTGCTTACCGAGAAATCCCGCCGCACTTTCCGCGAGCTTTTCGTCGACCTCAGACGGCTGTTCGCCTTCGTTCATTATAAACAGCACCGAGCCTATCGTGTCGCCCTCGCTCACGATCGGCACGACCACGCCCGCGCTGTACTTGTCAACGCCGTCGGCTACCGACACGGGCTTGCCGTCCTTGTAGCTCACTATGATTTTCTCGTTCATGACGTTTTCAAGCTCGCTTGACACGCGCCGTTCCATAAGCTCCTTTTTGGGTATGCCCGAAACGGCTATAACGCTGTCGCGGTCGGTGATGCACGCGCCGTGACCGGACGCCTTCGCGAGCGTTTCAACGTAGTTTGTCGCGAAATCCCCGAGTTCTCCTATGGGCGAATACTTCTTAAAAATTACCTCGCCGTCTTTTTCGGTGTATATTTCAAGCGGATCTCCCTCACGGATACGCATTGTGCGGCGTATCTCCTTGGGTATAACGATCCTGCCAAGGTCATCTATTCGTCTTACAATTCCCGTTGCCTTCATAAATAAACTCCTCCTGTATTTAAATTATAATTATCGGCTACGGGTTTATTATGATTTCTTTTCTTGCTTATTATTCAAAAAATTACATAATGCGCGGCTGGTTAAATTTGGTTCGGTTTAATGTTATCTCCTTCGCGAGCGTCACGGGCTGCAGCGTGTTTGTCCAAACGAAAAATTTGATTTTCGCCGCGCCCGCCGTGTCCGGCGCAACGGTCGCCGTCCCGTCCGCGAACGGCTCGCTCACAACGCTTATCAGCGCACCCTCCGCGTCATACGCCGCCGCATACGCAGCACCGACATAGCTTGTATCGGCGGTAAGGGTATATGTACCGTCCGACTGTGTAACGGTCATGTCAATAAGCGCAATTTGATCAAATTTTCCATAATGTATTGCGGCATTGAGAAGTGCGCTATTAGAGCTTTCTATATTTATGGAGTTCCATTCTGTTTCTGTTCCGCCGTAATATACGTTTTTTATATAATTATTAGTAATAAATGGGTGAGAAAATGCCCCTTTATCAATAAATGTGATGCTGTTTGGCATAGTGATGCTTGACAACGAACCACAGCAATAAAAAGCATTTCTGCCAATACTTTCTGTCCCTTTTGGAATTACAATATTCTTGACGTAACAATAGCTAAATGCGTTTTCACCAATATTAACAATACCGTCTGGAATTTCATAATATGGTTGTATTTTATCTTTTGCGTAACGGATTAGTTCTGTCTTATCTTTATTGAACAAAACTCCGTCTATGTCGGTATAATTAGAGTTGTTGGGGCTTACCGTTATATTCAGGCTTCCGCACTCTTCAAAAGCACTGCTACTAATATATGTGACACTTTCGGGTATTATAATATCAGTCAAAGCACTGCAATTACCGAAAGCACCATAGCCAATGCTTTTCACACTGTTGGGGATGGTTATACTTGTCAGGTCTTCGCAATATGAAAATGCAGAACTGCCGATACTTCTCAAACCGTCGGAAATGTCTACATTTGCTAAGCTATAACAGCAATGAAACGCCTGTTCACCGATGCTTGTTACGCTGTCGGGAATAGAAACACTTACCAAGCCTGTACAGTACTCAAATGTAAATTCGTCAATTTTTGTTACACCGTTGGGAATTATTATGCTCGTTAAAGAGATACAGCCTTGAAACGCATTGCATCCAATGCTGCTGATATTTATGGACTAATAACGAGAAACCCGCGATTTTATGCGGTTTTTCAGCTTTGCGCGGCTGAGATTTTTTGAAAAATTTAATAAGGAAAAGTTATTATGCGTGTTTACTTGCTCTGTATGAGCTATGTGGACACGCTTTTTTAATATCAAGTTTTAGGAGGTAGATGTATGTTTGAGGAAAACTATGTGCTTCTTGCCGATGCGGTTATTGTACAAGCCGCAAAGGACTATCGGAGAGCCAGCACTCCGCAGATTAGAGAAGTCCTTAAAAACTTTTTCTTGTCCGAATGGTTTTGTGCTTTGACCGATATGGACGGAAAAAAGTTATA
>CANQQS010000046.1 GCA_947626045.1 uncultured Clostridia bacterium
TTCGGCAAGAAGTAAAGCGGATAACTGGAGGAAACTGATATGGCTGATAATGAAGAAAAGCTGAACGTTGATCAAGATGTGCCGGAGAATGACGACGCGGAAAATACCGAGCTTGATACAGCGGAGCCGACAGACGGTGACTACACGGGCGCGGGCGAAATGTCATTCACAGATGAAACCGACAGCGCAGAAGGCGAACTGATACCTGAAGATATGGAAATCATTGACGCAGACGTTCCGGAAACGGAAGACGAGGGTGAAGAAAGCGACGGCGAATCGGAAAACGACGCTCAGGACGGCGGAGAGAACGTTCATACCGACGAGGAGGTTGCGCGCCGCCGTAAAAGAATTGTCGGCGCGGGCGGCAAAAAGGGCAAGAAAGGAAAAGTAGTAAAAATACTTGTCTCGATACTGCTCATAATAGCGGTACTTCTGGGAATTGTGGGTATTACGGCAATAATAGACAGCAACAGGCTTGAAAAGACGTTTTACCAGGTAAAGTCAAACAAGGTGACGAGCAATATAAGAATTGTCTGTCTGTCCGACATGCACCTCAAGGAGTTTGGCAAGGATAACGAATATCTTGTGCATGAGGTTGACAAGCTGAGTCCCGACATAATTGCTCTTGTGGGCGATATGAACATGGAGGATCAGCCGGACAATTACGGCGCGGTGCTGAATCTCTGCCTGAAGCTCAACGAGATAGCGCCCGTGTACTATTCGCTCGGCAACCATGAAATAGACGCGATACTGTTCAGTAAATCAAATATATACAAGGATATTAAAGCGGCGGGAATAAAGATAATGAACAACGAGACGGACACCGTCACGATAAACGGCACGACAATAGACATAATCGGACTTACGCAGAATCCGACCGAGTTTGAGAGGTACGGCAAGGCGTTTTTCGACAAGGCGATGAGCGCGACGGATAACTTTAAGCTTGTTTTAAATCATTATCCCGAGCAGTTTTTCGGCACGCTTGACGATTACAACATAGACCTTGCGCTTGCGGGTCACGCGCACGGCGGACAGGTAAGACTGCCGTGGATAGGCGGACTGTATTCAGCCGACCAGGGCTTTTTCCCGAAGCTCTGCGACGGCTACCACGAAATAGGCAACAGCCGTCTGTTAATCACGAGAGGTCTTGGCAAATCGGGACTTGTTCCGAGAATATTCAACAAGCCGGAAATTATGGTTGTGGATATAGGCTGGTATTAATTTGGCGCTGCGGCAGATATAAAGGAATAGCAATATGATAAATGAAGCGGCTGAAGACATCAAAATCAGAATAACGGACGAGGATCTTCACAAGCCCGTGTATGAGTTTGTGAAGCGTATTTTGGATGTATTTTTCTCGTCCGTTGCGCTGATTGTGCTGTCGCCGCTTTTTCTCGTTACGGCGATAGCCGTCAAAACCGACGGCGGCAGCGTGTTTTACTCTCAGACACGGCAGGGCAAAAACAACGAGCCGTTTAAAATGTACAAATTCAGGAGCATGTGTCCCGACGCGGAAAAAATCAAGCCGGAGCTTATGCACCTCAACGAAATGGACGGTCCCGTGTTCAAAATTAAGGACGACCCGCGTATAACGAAGGTGGGCAAATTTATCAGGAAGTACAGCATAGACGAGCTTCCGCAGCTTATCAATATCATAAAGGGTGATATGAGTATCGTCGGTCCGCGTCCTCCGCTGCCGGAGGAAGTGGAGCAGTACAGCGAGTACCAAATGCAGCGGCTTCTCATAAAACCGGGGCTGACGTGCTTCTGGCAGACGTACGGCAGAAGTCAGTTATCCTTCGAAGACTGGATGGATATGGATATGAAGTACATACAGCGCCGCTCTCTGAAGCTTGACGCGGAGCTTGTGCTTAAAACAATTTTCGCCGTTATTTTTACACGAGGGGCATATTAAAAACGTTCCGCATTTGGCGGTGTGGCATAAGACAGTAAAAAATAGCAGACGGCAGGGTGAAAAAACCCCGCCGTCATTTTTTATTTCAAAAATTCGTATTCAAACAGCACCGGAACAATTTCAGAGTTGTAATAATTTTTGACAAGTGTTTTCAATCCCGCAAGACTTGTATGTAATTCGACATTATCCCAAACCGTGCCGCCTGTTGTTTCGTCAACATGTGATGTATCAAGTTCGGCAAATATCTGATATACACCATAAGTCAGATCGGGGTTATAATTTTCTGTTTTCTTTGCCCACCCGAGAACCGTTTCCCATTGCTTTAAAATAGCTTTTTCCCTGTCATCGAGGGCAAGCCCCTTTATATCGCGTAATGCGATTGTTTCCCCGTTTGTACCGTCAAGGCATAGTTCATTTCGGTAAAACCGACCGTCGCTGCCCGTAAATGTGCGCATGTGGTTCTGCATTTCCGTACAGGTAAACAATAGACATTTTAAGAGGAATTGCGCGAGTTTGCCGCTTGCAACGTCTGCGTTGAACCTGTCCGCACCGTCTGCTGACTTCATTATCCGTGCGCGTTCCGTCCACGCCCTGTTGTATGTGATATATCGTGACGCGCAGAACATGGGCAATTTTTCAAGGTAATTGCCTTTTCGCAGGTAAAAGCCGTTGCCGTCATAAGCACCGACTGTAAGCAAGTGAACACAAGAATCAGGGTTGTCAAAATTAGCACCCTTGACAACCAAATAACCAATAATATTATCGTTGGTTATCGGATTTATTCTAATTGAATTGCGGGTCTTGCTTGCTTCTTCACCGTTAAAATCAGCAAATATTCCAACAAATTTATCTTCATCGTATTTTTTCTTGTCATAATATTTTTGACTATAAATACTATGTACGCGTTTGACAGGCAGTTCTCCGCAGTAGGAAAGCAAGCCCTGCGGCAATATAATATCGTAGCCTTTGATAGCAAATTCGTTTGTGTTGCTTTGCTCATAAGACCATAAGGCAACCATAATACAAGCGTCAATATTTGTGTGAAAATACCGCCTGTTAAAAGCAAATCCACCTAAAAATTTTCTATCAATCAAATGTTGTACTTTCCAATATTTGACGGGTGAATAGACTATGTAGCTGTCCGTCGGTTGGCGCAGATAATACTTGAAACCCGACCATATAAAGGCATTTCCCAAATCATTAGAAGCCGTTCCTTTGACTTCTTTTTTCATTTCGGAAACAACATAGCTTTGTTTCCATGATGAAGATTTAGAACCAACGCCTTTTTTCTGATGTTCGATACTTGTTGTTTCCGCATAAGGCGGATTTTCAAACAGAATAACCGTGCATTCAGGGTTGTCAATATACTGCCGGATAATCGGGTTTTCGATATATTCTTTGCTCAAAGCGTCCGCGCCTGTTACAAGACCGGCGTTGAATGTTTCCGCCGTTTCAATCGGCGGAATAATATGCCGTACTTTTGCGCCGAGCAATTCTTGAAGCACCTTATATTCGTAATATTCGACTGTTGATACGATACAATGTGAAAGTTCATCGTCCGAAAGCCCCGCTTCAAGGTTTCCCGTTCCGGCGCATCTGTCCAGAATGATATAATCATATCCGGCGGGAACGCGGGCGATTGCAGCCCGCACCAATTCAAGGGACTTTTCGGCGTACAGCTGATGAGTATAGAATGCGCCGAGGTTCTTTTTCTGTAATGTATCGTTGAGTTTGTCCATCAAGTAATTAAACTTGACGTTCGTTTGTCCTGTATACGGATAAATGTATTGCGCAAAATGGACAGGCTTTCTGATTTCCCCGATTGTCTTATGCTTGCCCGTATCATCGCCGAGAAAATCCTCTTTTCGCGCGGTGGGGACTGTCTTATAAAAAGACGTAGCCCATCCGACAATACAGTTTTCGTCAATGTGTATCTTTGTAAAGTTGTTTTCTTTAAGCAGGGAGACAATGTCTTCCACATCGAGAGGCTTGTCATAGTGCAGTACCTTTTCCGCATTCCCGCCGATAAAACCGCTGTTATCCTTTGAAGCGCCGCCGGAATACAGCTTTTCGATATCGGCAAGATACGGCGCAGAACGGTATAGCCATATCGCAGCTGCGTTTACGTCAATAATCAGAATATTTGCCGGAACAGGCTTTCCCTTGACACGCAGGGCAGACAGGTATTTAATGCACTGAAAAAGCACGGAGTTTAAATCGGTAACGTGCAGCTTAAACTCAAGCAAGTTTCCGTTTATAACCCCGTCATTATTATCTGACAGTATATCATCAATGTCTAAAGAGGGATTGACGCGAGGCAGAAAGACCTTGTAAAAGTCTAACTGTCCGTCTCTTTCCAAAATATACCGATCCATAGTTATGACCTTGCCTTCCGTGTATAATAAAGTATAACTGTTATATTGTCCATAACTTATTTACGAACATTTCAAAGTGATTTATGGTTCTTATATACTTCAACAGGAGTGAATGCCGTTTTATCCTCCGACGCCATTTGCGGAACAGCTTTTCTACTCCATATCTTTAAGCCGTTCTTTCAAAATATTAAATGTCTCGTCGCTTATAATATGCTCAATACGGCAGGCGTCCTTTGACGCGACGTCCTCGCTTACGCCTATCGCGATGAAATATTTTGTCAGCACCGTATGCCTTTCGTATATCTTTTCAGCCACCGCCTTACCCGTGTCCGTGAGCAAAATCATACCGTTGGGGTCAAATGAAATGTAGCCGTTGTCCTTGAGCAGCGCGACGGCACGGCTTACGCTCGGCTTGGAAACGCCCATTTCGTTTGCAATATCTATTGAGCGCACGTATCCGAATTTGTTTTTCAAAATCAATATGGTTTCGAGGTACATTTCGCCCGACTCATGCAATTCCATACAAACAACCCCTTTGCTAACAATATTTATAGTATTATACCATAAAACAAAATTATTTTCAAGTCCTATTTGAATGCGGCAAGGAAAGCGGCTCGTAATTTATATTGACAAACCGGCAAAGCTGTGATATAATTCATAGTATACACGTGGGATAATAGTGAAAAGGGATGAGGAAGCATGAAAATATCCACAAAGGGAAGGTACGCGCTGCGGCTGATGCTCGACATCGCTCTGCACGGAGCCGACGGAAACGTGTCGATACGCGACATAGCCGTGCGCGAGGACATTTCGGTAAAATATCTTGAACAAATAGTGAGCATGCTTGTGCGCGTCGGTTATCTGCGGAGCGTGCGCGGCGCGCAGGGCGGCTACAGGCTTGCGAAAAAAACGTCGGAGTACACCGTCGGCGACATACTGCGCATAACGGAAGGCTCGCTCGCGCCCGTGGCGTGCCTCGAAGACGAGGTGAATGAGTGTCCGCGCGAAACAGGCTGCCCGACGATTGGATTGTGGAAGGGCTTATACAAGGTGATTAACGATTACCTCGACAACATAACGCTTGAAGACCTTGTAAACAAGGGACTTCAGGAGAGCGGCTCATTGGACTTCTGCATATGAAAAAGGACTGTGTGAAACAGTCCTTTTTACTTACTTATTCACGACCTCGCCTATGTTGTTTATCTGAATTGAGATAGTACCATCGTCGTTGTTTATAAACTCAATATAATCCTTGTTACTGTAATATTCCGCCGGAAACGTTATCTCCACGCCAATATCGGTGACGATTTTAACGTCCTTCGACAGCCGTTTCGTGACGTAGCGGTTCACCTCTACCTTTTCCGGCACCTGCGCTTTTTCGAGCTTTTCCTTAAACTCCTCGCGCATACCCGGCAGACCGTCGAATATCTTTTCGGCTACCTTGTCCGTTTCGATATACTTATTTTCGCCCTCCTCGACGTTCTCTGTTATATATTCCTTCATGCGCGACATTGTTTCGAGCGAGTCGCCGCCGTTTTCCTCCGTGACCTTTTTCGCAATCTTGCGCACCGCGTTCACCGACTCGCGCGGCGAAATATCATACACGCACTCCAACAGCACGTCGGCAATAAGGTCGGTTTTCTCGCCGTCGATATTGCGGTTCCTGCCCTTGTACCGCACCGTCATATCCGCAAGATCAATAAACGCGCACTCGCTTATTTTCTGCGTTGTAGTGGGGAGTATGGCGTAGTGGTTTATGATAAGATTTTTGACTTTGCCCTCGTCCTGCGTGACCTGGTGCGTGTAACCCGCCTTGTTTTCAAACCGCAGTATACCGAGAATTTCACGCTCGTCCACCGAAAATTCGCACACTATAACGTCAGCCGCGTCGGGCGTGTCGGACGATGATACGCCGTCGTAGAGCCGCTTTGCCGCAAACTGCGAAAACGGTATAATATCGCGCGTTTTGAGGTACTCCGTAACCTCGTATTTGAAGCCGCTGCTCTCGGTAAACTCACCCTTGCGGAGCGATGCGTCGTCAAAAACCCTTTCTATATGCTTCGATATAAAGCTGTTTATGCTGCCGTCCGAAACGTCAAGCTCCTCGTCGCTTAAAACGCACACGCCGCCCGCCGCGTCGAGTATATGTAATATTGCCTTACTTAATGATGCTATCATTTCAATACCTCTCTTTCCCGACTATTTTACCATAAAAACAAATGATTGACAAGCCGTAATTTGATTAGTATAATTTTATTGAACGTAATTTACGAATAAAGGTGTGGAACGGAAATGAAAAAATATACAGATAAAACGCTGTCTCCGTCGGAGCGGGCGGAGGACTTGCTAAAGCGCATGACGCTCAGCGAAAAGGTGGGGCAGATGCTTCAGGTGAGCTATAACGCCTTAAACCCCGTCGATTACGAGCGGTACAAAAAGCGCGGTATAGGCTCGTTTTTGCACGCGCTGGGCAAGGAAAGGGACGATATACGCGAAAAGTCCGCGAAAACGCGTCTCGGCATACCGCCGCTGCTCGGCATAGACGCGATCCACGGTCACGCGCTCTTAAACGGCGCGACTGTGTTCCCGTCGCAGCTTGCGATGTCGTGCAGCTTTAACCGCGCGCTGCTTTTTGAAATGGCTCGCGCGACTGCTATCGAGGTCGCGGCGGACGGTCTTGACTGGACGTTTTCGCCGGTGCTTTGCATAGCGCGCGACCTGCGCTGGGGACGCGTGAACGAGACGTTCGGCGAGGACAGCTGCCTTGTCGGCGAGCTTGGCAAGGCTGTCATAACGGGCTACCAGTACGACGGAAATATTATCGCGTGCGCGAAGCATTACATAGCCTACGGCGAAGCGACCGGCGGACGCGACGCGTACGACAGTCCCGTGACGGAACGTAAAATACGCGAGGTATTCCTGCCGCCGTTTAAGAAGGCGGTCGAGGCGGGCTGCGGCTCGATCATGACGGCTTACGGCTCGATTGACGCGCTGCCGCTCACCGCGAACAAGCGCATGCTCACAGAAATTTTGAAGGACGAATTAGGTTTTGACGGCTTTGTCGTGACCGACTGGGAGAACGTAAAGAGCCTTGTACACAAGCAGCGCGCCGCGAAGGATATAAAGGAAGCGTCGTACCTTGCGGTCGAGGCGGGCAACGACATGAGCATGAACACGCACAGGTTTTACAAATATGTTCTGGAGCTTGTGCGCGAGGGCAAAATATCGAAGGAGCGCATCGACGACTCCGTAAGGCGCATATTAAAGGCAAAATTCCGCATAGGACTGTTCGACAACAAGGAGCGCCCCGACAAGAGCGTCATAGGCTGCGAAAAGCACAGAAAATTAAACCTTGAAATCGCGCGTGAAAGCATGGTGCTTTTGAAAAATGACGGCGTGCTGCCGCTTAAAAATAACGTGAAAAAAATAGCCGTTGTCGGACCGAACGCCGACAGCATACGCGCGCAGTTCGGCGACTGGACATTTTTCTCACACCCGATGCCGAGCGCGATAGCGAAGCCGCGCGGCGAGTACCACACCGTTCTGGACGGCATGAGAGAGGTTTTCGGCAGCGATAAAATTATATTTGAAAAGGGCTGCGACATATTCGGGCGCGGCGGCGGTATAGAAAAAGCCGTGAACGCCGCGAAGCAAGCCGACGCAGTTGTATGCGTGATAGGCGACTGCCTCGCGCAGAACGGCGAGTACCGCGACAGGGCGAACATAGACCTCACCGAGCCGCAGACCGAGCTTGTCAGCCGCCTTTGCGACACGGGTAAAAAGGTAATCGCCGTGCTTGTAAACTGCAAGCCGCTGTGTATCGGCATGCTAAAGGAACGCTGCGCCGCTATAATAGAAACGTTTAACGGCGGCACGATGGGCGGACTTGCGGCGGCGGAGCTTATCGCCGGACGGTTTAACCCGAGCGGCAAGTTGAGTATATCGTTTCCGCAGACGAGCGCGCAGACGCCGTGCTACTACAACCATTACCACGGCTGGCACGGCGGTCAGTACGTGGACTTGAAAAAGGAAAATGTTTACACCTTCGGTGACGGCTTGTCCTACACCGAATACGCGTACTCCAACCTGAAACTTAGCAAAAAAACGGCGCGTAAGGACGACGTTATAGAAGTGTCAGTCGACGTTAAAAACAAGGGCGGCATGGACGGCAAGGAAACGGTCATGCTGTTCGTAAACGATGTCGTAAGCTCCGTACTCACACCCGTGACAGAGCTAAAAGGCTTTAAGAAGGTGTTTATTAAGGCGGGCGAAACAAAGCGTGTGACTATGAAGCTTAACATTGACGACCTTGCGATTGTAAAAAGCGACTGCACCCGCGAGGTTGAAAGCGGCGATTTTGAAATCATGGTCGGTCCGAATACACATACATATTTGAAAGCGATATTAAAGGTGAAATAGGTAAGGCTCCCCTAATAGGTGAATGACGCTTTAGCGTCGTAGGCATAGAGCTTTGCTCGTATGCCGTAGCAAAAGGAGCTGTCGCCAAAGGCGACTGAGGGGTTTCATTGTGATAATAAAACCCTTCCGTCATTGCTGCGCAATGCCACCTCCCCTAGTAGGGGAGGCATACGGGCTGTCGAGGGCGCCAGCCCCTACAATGCGAGAATTTATAAATTACGGGCGTAGGGGACGGCGCCCTCGACGTCCCTCTTTGCTAATTTATTTCCTCCTCACCACAGCTGCCACGCACAAAATAACCCCGACCGTACCCGCGCCGCACGTGAGCAGCAGCAATGGCAGCAGCGCACCCTTGCGCCCCTCTGTCTGCTCATCGGACGGCGTTTCACCCGTGTCACTTTGCGGCACATACGACATAAGCGTTTCCCTGTCGGGCGGACTTTGCCCCATACCGAGCCGCAGCAGCGTGTACGTACCATCCTCGCGTTCGAGCAGCACGGCATAGCTTTTTTCGGCTGTACGCGTATTGCCCTCGGTGTAAACGTCGCTGAAATTCACAAGAAACACACCGCCGCCGAGATGCTCCGCGCTGTCTATACCGGTTATCTCGGTGGAAAAATACGTATTAAAGCCGCCCGTATATAGGTAGTAACCGTTATTAAAGCAAAACCCGCGCTCCGTGAGGTCGCTTATCGGCGGCTTTTCGGGCGTAATACCAAGCACATTTTTCATAACATAATCCATAAACTCACCGCTCACAAGCGAAATTTTGTTGTACCCAAACGAGCTGCTCTCACCCTCCGTCGGGTCAATATCGGTAAGCACGCGGAAATTTTCGTGCGTATACAGCGCGTAACGGAAAATTTTATCGTAATCGTAATCTTTTATGTCAAACTCCGCAATATCGGCGCAAGCCGCGACCGTCGCCCTAACGGCTGCCATGTCGCGAGGCTCCGTATCTGCGTAAGCCGCAGGCGCGGCAAGCGCGAGATAAAGCGTGGCGATAATTAATTTCTTCATCAAATTCCCCCTGTCGGTTCGATATTTTATATTTCCCCAAAATAACGGATGATTTTCTGTCAAATTAACGCGAAAAAAACTATTTTTACAATAATATAAATTTTTTGTAAAATGTATTCACCTTTGCGTAAAAGTGTGGTAGAATAGAACGCGAATTTAAGGAGATGAATGGCAATGAATAAGGATTTACAGGGAATACTCATAACGGAGGACAAAATCCGCGAAACGGTAAGCGCGCTCGCGAAACGCATAAACGCGGATTACGCGGGCAAAACGCTCATACTCATGATTATTTTGAAGGGCAGCGCGGTATTTTCTACCGACCTCATGCGTATGCTCGATATGAACGTTTTGATTGACTTTATGCAGGTGTCAAGCTACGGCATGGGCTCCGTGTCGGGCGAGCTTGTAATAACAAAGGACTGCGAAAACGACGTAAACGGCAAGGACGTGCTGATTATCGAGGACATAATCGACAGCGGAAACACGGTCGCCGCGATGCGCTCGCTTCTGGAGGAACGCGGCGCGAACGTCGAGATATGCGCGCTTCTGTCAAAGCCCGACAGACGCGAAACGGAAGTGAGCGCGAAGTACATAGGCATGGAAATACCCGACGAATTTGTGGTCGGCTACGGTCTTGACTATGCCGAAAGGTACAGGAACCTTCCTTATGTGGGAATTTTAAAGAGGGAGGTCTACGAAAAGTAAACCATGGCAGGATTTGAAACTATACTTTTAAGCATCGCAAAGCTCGCCGTTGCGATGCTTATCGGTTTTATATGCATTAAAACAAAATACATAACAAAGGAGCAAAACGACGGCATGTCGCGCATAGTCGTGCGCGTTACGCTGCCGCTTCTAATAATATCGTCGCTTACGAGCATGGACTTCGACTACAAAACGCTCATAACGTCGGCGAAGGTACTCATAGCCGCGCTCTGCACCGAGACGCTTCTGTACGCGGTCGGCACTGTCATGATGAAGGCGAGCCGCCTCGAAAAGCCGAAGGCGGTCATGCTCCGCTGTATGATGTGCTTCGGAAACGTCGTGTTTATGGCGTTTCCGCTTATACAGGCGCTTTACGGCACCGAGGGACTTCTGTATGCCGCGGTGTACGAGATTGCGAACGACGGCTTTCTGTGGACGCTCGGCGTGTACGGCATACGCTCCGCCGACGCGGGCGGCGGCAAACAGAAAATAAGCGCGAACCTAAAACGCCTCGCGAACCCCGGTACTATCGCGTTTGTGATTGCCTTTATAATGATGGCGTTTCAAATAAAGATCCCCGGTATCGTCGGCGAGGTCGTAAGCGGCATAGGCTCAACTACGACGTATCTCTCAATGTTCTTTATCGGAGGTACGCTCGCGATGGTGGACTTCCGCCGCATATACAGGCGCGTCTGGCTTTACGTGCTTGTCGCGGTGAAGATGATACTGATACCGCTCGGACTTATATTCGTGTTAAAACAGCTGCATTTTGACAATGTTCCGGCCGCGGTCGTTGCGCTGCAGGCGGCAATGCCCACCTCGACGGTACTCGCCGTGCTCGCGAACGAGCATAAGGGCGATGTTATATACTGCGCTGAAGGTGTGTTTATAAGCCACCTTCTGGGACTTTTGACGCTGCCGCTCGTTTATTATTTTATAACCGTATTTCAGGGTATGTAAAAACATTGACATATTTATAAAAGCAATATACAAAACAGTTTCAGCTGAAAAATTTTACGGGCGGCTCCATAGCCGCCCACGTTTCTTTATTTCATATTTTCAACCGTTTTCTTCAAAAATTCCGCAAATTCGTCCTTTAAATCATCGCGCGCAAGCGCAAAGTCAACGGTCGCGGACAAAAATCCCTGCTTGTTTCCTATATCGTAACGTTTACCCTCGAAGTCATACGCGTACATTTCCTCGCTCTTTGCGAGCGACACAAGCGCGTCGGTAAGCTGTATCTCGCCGCCCGCGCCCTTGGGCGTTTTTTCTATGCACTCGAATACCGCGGGCGTTATGACGTACCTGCCCAGCACCGCTATATCCGACGGCGCGTTCTCCTTCGCCGGTTTTTCGACCATGCCTTTTACGCGGTAAAGTCTGCCGCCTACACTGTCGCAGTCCACTATACCGTACTTCGATACATCGTCCGCATCGACTTTCTGTACGCCGAGAATGGTCGCACCCGTCTTTTCATACTCGTCAATAAGCTGACCGATACAAGGCTTTTCCGACACTACCACGTCGTCGCCGAGCAGCACAGCAAACGGCTCGTTTCCGACAAAGCTTTTCGCGCACAGTATCGCGTGACCCAAGCCCTTCTGCTCGCGCTGACGCACAAAATGCACGTTTATCTTATCCGTAACGCCGCGCGCGAGCGACAAAAGCTCGTCCTTGCCGTCGCGCATGAGAACGCTTTCAAGCTCGTGCGCTCGGTCGAAATGGTTCACTATCGCGTCCTTGCCGCGCGACGTTATTATCAGTAAATCCTCGATCCCAGCCGAAGCCGCTTCCTCGACTATATACTGTATCGTCGGCTTGTCCACTATCGGGAGCATCTCCTTGGGAACCGCCTTTGTCGCCGGAAGGAAACGCGTTCCGAATCCCGCCGCCGGTATTACAGCCTTTCTGACCTTCATTTTGTATACCTCCGTTAAAAATTAAAGCGGCTTGCGCTATGTCAAACCGCTTTATGTATCAGTTCTTACCCTTAAGCATAGCCTTAACTCTGCCCTCGGGGTCTTTTATGAGCAGCACGGCAAGCCATATAACCATGCCGAGCACGATTACCGACAGTCCGAGAAACGCGTCGTTCAGCATATCCGCCGCCGCGGGCGTGAAATACTCCGCTCCGACCTCGATATACTCCACAACCGCGTCCACGAGCCACATCAGCGACGCGCCCCAGTACATTAGGCAGAGCGTGCCTATCTTCATTTTGCTCTGCGGTCTTACGTACCAGATTACCGTCGCCGCTATTGCGGCGATAATTGTTAAAAGAAGCGTCATTACGCGTTACCTCCCTCGGTAAGCTCACTCTGCGCGGCGCGTTTTTGCGCGATATTCGTCACAACGACCATAGCCGCCCACGCTGCCGTCACGAGCGCCGCCATCGCAACACCCGACACAGCCATTTCACCGAGCATTTCGGCTATTGCGGCAGGACCTTGTTCAGCAGCCGTCAAAAACGGGAACCAAGGCACGACCTCGCCGTGCCACACATGCTCGAACGCCAAAAGCGCGCTGCCGCCCCACAGCATATTGTTGAGCCAGTTCATTCTCTTTACAAACGGATTTTTAATCTCCTTATGTGAATTTTTTGCCGACACGTCCGCACTCTTTTTAACGGCGGTCGTGATTACCGCTTCTGCGGCGGGTACCAAAAAACAAGCCATTTCCATTTCCTCCTTAATACAATTTACCCTCATAGTATACCATAATTATCCGATATTTGCAACGTTTATTTTAACAAAAATCGGCTTTACACTTGTTATTGTCCGCAAATTGTGGTAAAATGGCAGTACACAACCATTAAGCAAGGGAGCATACGAAATGTTTATAAAGGATATATTCAAAAATAAAAAGCCGGTGCTGTCGTTCGAAGTGTTTCCGCCAAAGCAGGACAGTGGACTTGACGCGGTACTCGGCGCGGTGGACAGAATGTCGAATTTACCTATCGACTACATGAGCGTCACGTACGGCGCGGGCGGTGCTGGCAGCAAAAGCACGGCTAAAATCGCGTCGTACCTTAAAGACACTCTTTCCGTTCCGTCGCTTGCGCATCTTACGTGCGTCGCGAACACACGTGAGGCGGTAAAGGAGCGTCTTAACGAGTACCGCGCGCTCGGCATAGACAATATTCTCGCGCTGCGCGGCGACAAGCCGAAGGACTATTACGGTCAGCTTTTCCCCGGCTATAAGTACGCGTCTGAGCTTATAGAGGAGATTAAGGGTTACGGCGGCTTCTGCGTCGGCGGCGCGTGCTACCCCGAGGGGCACCCCGACTCGGACAGTCTCGACGCGGATATTGACAACCTCAAAATCAAGGTTGACGCAGGCGCTGACTTCCTTGTGACGCAGATGTTTTTTGACAACGACAAATTTTACGCGTTCCGCGACAAGTGCGCTAAAAAGGGCATAAACGTGCCTATCAACCCGGGCATTATGCCGCTCACGAGCGCAAGTCAGATACAGCGCATGGCGATTTTGTCGGGCGGCTCATCGATGCCGGCGAAATTTTTAAGGATAATCTCAAAATATCAGGACAACCCCGACGCGCTTAAGCAGGCGGGTATCGCGTACGCGGTGGAGCAGATAATAGACCTTCTGTCAAACGACGCCGACGGCATACACATATACACGATGAACAAACCCGAAATCGCGGAAAAGATTGTCACGGTTGTCAGCAGCCTGTTCTGAAGGGAGTAACGCGTATGGCGAACATAAGAGAACTGCTCGGTAAAAGGCTGCTGTTTTTCGACGGCGGCATGGGAACAATGCTGCAGAAAAACGGTATGGGCGCGGGTGAAATTCCCGAAATGCTCAATTTGACAAACCCCGAGCTTATAGAAAAAATACATTCCGAATACCTTGACGCAGGCGCGGACATTATAACGACAAACACATTCGGCGCGAACCCGTTAAAGCTCGAAGCGGATGCCGGTATTGACGTTATAATCGCGGCTGCGGTAGGCTGCGCAAAAAGAGCCGTGAGCCGTTACCAATCGGAGGACAAGCCGCGTTTTGTCGCGTTCGATATGGGGCCCTGCGGCTCTCTTTTGGAGCCGCTCGGCGATTTGTCGTTCGATGACTGCTGCGCGGCGTTCGCGTCTATCGCGAAAACCGCCGAAAGATGCGGCGCGGATCTGGTTATAATCGAAACGATGTCCGACACGCTCGAAGCAAAGGCGGCTGTGCTGGCGGTAAAGGAAAACACGTCGCTCCCCGTATTCTGCACTATGACGTTCGACGAGAGCTATAAGACGCTCACGGGCGGCGACGTTAAAGTCATGTCGGCAATCATGGAGGGTCTGGGCGTTGACTGCGTCGGTATAAACTGCGGTCTCGGTCCCGAACAGATAGGCGAGATGATGGAGGAGCTTGCCGCCGTTTCGTCGATACCCATAATGGCGCAGCCGAACGCCGGACTTCCGCAGATAGAAAACGGCGAAACGGTGTACAAGGTAACGCCCGAAGAGTTTGCGCTTCAAAGCGAAAAAATCGCAAGGCTCGGTGCGTCGGTGCTGGGCGGCTGCTGCGGCACAACGCCGGAGCATATACGGCAGCTCGTCATGAGGTGCGGCTCGTACAAGCCTATCGTGGAGGAAAAGAACATAACCGTCGTCGCGTCATACTCAAAAACCGTCATACTCGGCGACTCGCCGAAAATCGTCGGCGAGAGAATAAACCCGACCGGCAAGAAAAAGTTTAAGGAAGCGCTGCGAACAGGCGACATTAACTATATTCTCGGCGAGGCGTTCGCGCAGCGCGACGCTGGTGCGCACATACTCGACGTGAACGTCGGACTGCCCGAAATAGACGAATGTGCGATGATGGAGCGCGCCGTTAAGGCGATAAGCGCGGCAGTCAATCTGCCGCTGCAGATAGACAGCTCCGATCCCGCAACGGTCGAGCGCGCCCTTAGGATTTACAACGGCAAGCCGATGGTAAACTCCGTGAACGGCAAGGAGGAAAGCATACGGGCGATCATGCCGATTGTGAAAAAATACGGCGGCGTACTCGTCGGACTGTGCCTTGACGAAAACGGCATACCGCCGACAGCCGACGAGCGCGTGGAAATCGCGAAAAAAATACGCTCCCGCGCCGAAGAATACGGCATAAAGCCGAAAGACCTCGTAATGGACGCGCTGACGCTCACCATATCGGCGCAGCAGCGCGAATCTGCGGAAACGATTAAGGCGCTCACGAAAATCAAAAACGAACTCGGACTTGGCACCACTCTCGGCGTGTCGAACATATCATTCGGACTGCCGCGCCGCGAGATTGTAAACGGCACATTCTTTGCGCTCGCGCTCCATTCGGGACTTGACGCGTGCATAATAAACCCGTGCGCCGACGCGATGATGAACACGTACCGCGCGTACATGGCTCTCTCGTGCCACGACCGCGACTGCGCCGATTACGTCGCGGCGTACGCGGGTACAAAGTCGGAAACGACGGTGACACGCGAAAACAAAGCAGAGGAAAAGGCGGAAAACGCAAATCCGCTTTTTGACATAATCGTAAAAGGTCTTAAGGACGCGGCGTACGGCGAAACGGTAAAACAGCTCGAAACGACCGAGCCTATGGAGCTTGTAAGCGGCGTGCTTGTCGAGGCTCTGAACGTCGTCGGACGCGAATTTGAACGCGGCGCAATGTTTTTGCCGCAGCTTATGATGAGCGCCGAAACGGTCGCGTCGTCGTTCGAGGCGATTAAGGAACACCTCGCGAAAAGCGGAAAGATACGCGAAAGCCGCGGTAAAATAGCCGTTGCGACTGTAAAGGGCGACATTCACGACATCGGCAAAAATATAGTAAAGGTGCTTCTGGAAAACTACGGCTACGAGGTACATGATCTCGGCAAGGACGTGCCGCCCGAAACGGTTGTTGAAGCATTGAAAAAGAACGACATTCACCTGTGCGGACTGTCGGCGCTCATGACGACAACGGTCGTAAGCATGGAGGAAACTATAAAAGCCGTACACAAAGCGGGACTTGACGCTAAAATATGGGTAGGCGGCGCTGTTCTGACGCAGGAGTACGCCGATATGATAGGCGCGGACAAGTACTGCCCAGACGCGCTCTCGTCCGTGCATTACGCGAATGAGTTTTTCGGATACGAATAATACAGAATTTCAAAAAAACCGCGTTAAAAAACGCGGTTTTTTATTCATTTTGCTTGCTTTTTCAGCAAAAAAATGGTATAATAAATATATATGTGTGCTTGCCCTTTTAAGGGGTCGGCGCGGACTTAAATTCGGTGGTTTGGAGCAGGATAGAATGGAAAAAGCATGGATTTTCAGACATTTGCGTCTGAAAGAAAATGACATTACGGATATTGCGAATGAATATCACATACCCAAAATGATCGCGACCATACTTTTGAACCGCGGCGTGAACAAGGAGGATATTCCGGCGTTTATAAAAAAATCAATGGCAAATATCATAGATCCGTCGCTGATGCTCGATATGGACAAGGCGGTTAAGCGCATAAACACCGCGATAGAAAACGGCGAGAAAATCGTTGTGTACGGCGACTACGACGTTGACGGCATAACGTCCACGGCTCTTTTGTACGAATTTCTGGAAAAGCTCGGCGCGAACGCCGAATACTATATACCCGACCGCAAGGGTGAGGGTTACGGCATAAACATAATGGCTGTGAACAAGCTGCTGCGAAAGGGCGTTAAGCTGCTTATAACGGTTGACTGCGGCATTACTGCGATAGGCGAGGTGGAGTTTGCGAAGCTGCAGAAGATGGACGTCATAATAACCGACCACCACACCTGCAAGGACAGACTTCCGACCGCCGCCGCAGCGATTTTGAACCCGAAGCGTCCCGACTGCGAATACCCGTTTGACTCGCTTGCGGGCGTGGGTGTGGCGTTTAAGCTGATACTGGCTTTGGCGGTGAGCCGAGGCATGAGCAGCAGAGAGGTGTTCGACGAATATATTGACCTTGCGGCACTCGGTACGATAGCCGATGTTGTGCCGCTTTTGGGCGAGAACAGGATCATAGTTGATAAGGGACTGTGCGCTCTGCAGAACCCGTCGCGCGTCGGTATACGCGCTTTGGAGGAGGTTGCGGGCGTAAGCGATAAGCCGGTAACGGCGTCTACGGTTGCGTTCGCTATCGCGCCGCGCCTTAACGCGGCGGGCAGACTCGGCACTGCGACAACGGCTGTTGAGCTTTTGCTTACGCGTGACGAGAACCGCGCGCGTGAAATTGCGCTTGCGCTCGACGAGGAAAACAAGGAACGCCAGCAGACCGAAAAGGAAATATTTGACGAGGCTTTGGAGATGATAGCCAAGGACGCGAATTTCTCCAAAAAGAAGGTTATCGTCCTCGCGCGCGAGGGGTGGCACCAGGGTGTTATCGGCATTGTCGCGTCGCGGCTGTGCGATATGTACTACAAGCCATGCATACTTATCTCGACCGACAACGGCGCGGGTAAGGGCAGCGGTCGGAGCATAAAGACGTTTAACCTGTTCGACGCGCTTTCCGCGTGTGAGAAGCACCTTACGGATTTCGGCGGTCACGCCGTCGCGGCTGGACTTAACGTGAACCAAAGCGAAATTGAAAGCTTTGACAAGGCGATAAACAAGTACGCCGACGAAACGCTCGGCGAAAAGGATATGGTGCCGACGGTCGAGATTGACTGCCCGCTGTCGGAGCAGTCGCTGACACTTGAAAACGCGCGTATGCTGACGCGGCTCGAACCGTTCGGCATGGGTAACGAAAAGCCCGTATTCGCGGTTTCGTCCGTAACTGTTATGTCGGCTGAAACGGTCGGCGCGGACAGCAAGCATTTAAGGCTGAGAGCCTTCAAAAACAATCAGACAATAAACTGCATAGGATTCGGAATGGGCGCGCTCGCTGGTACGCTTCACGAGGGCGACGTCGTTCACATAGCCTTTCAGATGGATATAAATTCATATCAGCGGACGGAGAGCGTCCGGCTTGTATTAAAGGATATAAAGAAAAAGGGAGTGCCGAAAGCGTAGGAAGGAGGTCATCAATATGCCCGAAACAAAGGAACAGGTAATACTCTCACCCGAAAAGATACCGCAGCACGCGGACGACACCGACGTTCTTGTGGACAAAATAATCGAGTCCGTTAAGGGTTACAGCCCGAATGCGAACACCGACCTTATTTACGTGGCTTACCGATTGGCGAAATCGGCGCACTCGCACCAGTTCAGACGCAGCGGCGCGCCGTATATAGAGCATCCCGTTCAGATAGCGTATATCGCGTCGCAGCTCTCACTCGACGCGACGGCGATAAGCGCGGCGCTTCTGCATGACGTTGTGGAGGACACGCCGTACACCTACGAGGATATTGAGGCGCTGTTCGGCAAGAGCGTGGCGGAGCTTGTGGACGGTGTTACGCACCTCAAACAAATTCAGTACAACACGCGCGAGGAACAGCAGGTTGAAAATCTGCGCAAGATGTTTCTCGCTATGGCGAAGGATATACGCGTCGTTATAATAAAGCTTATCGACCGTCTGCACAATATGCGTACGCTTAACTTTATGCCGCGCGCGAAGCAGCTGCTCATATCGAAGGAGACGCTCGACGTTTACGCGCCGCTTGCGCACCGTCTCGGTATGTCGAAGATTAAAATAGAGCTTGAGGATCTGGCTCTGAAATACCTCGATCCCGTGGCGTACGAGGAAATCAGACAGAGCATAAACCAGAAAAAGGAGCAGCGCGAGAAATACATAAGCGATATTATGGATATACTTCGCGCGAAGCTTGAGGAAATGGGTATAAAGGGTCAGGTAACGGGACGCGCGAAGCACTTTTACTCGATTTTCCGAAAGATGTATACGCAGAACAAGACGCTCGACGAGCTGTACGACCTGTTTGCGGTGCGTGTCATAGTTGACACGGTGGCGGATTGCTACGCGGTTCTCGGTATGGTACACGACCTGTACACGCCCGTGCCGATGCGGTTTAAGGACTATATCGCGATGCCGAAGCCCAACATGTACCAGTCGCTGCACACGACGGTCATAGGGCCCAACGGCACGCCGTTTGAAATACAGATAAGGACGTGGGAGATGCACCGCATAGCGGAAAACGGTATCGCGGCGCACTGGAAATACAAGGAGGGCATATCGGGTTCGACCGATATGGACTCAAAGCTCGAATGGGTAAGGCAGCTTCTTGACACGCAGACGAACCTCATAGACACCGACGACTTCTACAACACGCTGAAATTCGACCTGTTCGAGGACGAAGTGTTCGTGTTCACGCCGCAGGGCAAGGTCATATCGCTGCCGGCGCGCAGCACCGTAATAGACTTCGCGTTCGCGATACATTCGCAGGTCGGATATAAAATGAGCGGCGCGAAGGTGAACGGCAAAATCGTGCCGAACAACTACCAGGTGCAGAACGGCGAGATCGTGGAGATACTCACCGCGAACACGCACGGTCCCAGCCGCGACTGGCTAAAGCTCTGCCGCACGTCCACTGCTAAAAACAAGATAAATCAGTGGTTCAAGCGCGAGCGTCGCGACGAGAATATAGAGCGCGGCAAGGAGCTTATAGAGCGCGACCTGCGCCGCATAGGCAACACGCACGAGCAGCTCTTTAAGCCGGAATGGATAAACCTGTTGATTAAGCGTTACGGCTTCCAGACGCTTGACGACCTTTACGCGAGCGTCGGCTACGGCGGTCTCACGTCGCAGAAGGTCGTTATGAGACTGCGTGAGGAATGGATAAAGCAGAACCGTGAGGCGGAGCAGAAGAAAAAGCTCGAGGCGGTATATAACGAGGAAAGCAAAACCGTTGAAGCTGAACCCGCGAAGCGGTATGCGTCGAGCAAGGGTATTGTCGTTAAGGACATAGACAACTGCCTTGTGCGTCTGGCGCGGTGCTGCAACCCCGTAGCGGGCGACGATATTGTCGGCTTTATCACGAAGGGCAGGGGAGTGAGCGTACACCGCCGCGACTGCCCGAATATGAACCCCGATGTTATGAGCGAGGAGGATCGCGGACGGTTCATAGAGGTAATGTGGGACAGCGAACGCTCCACGTCGTACACGGCGAATCTCAAGGTCGAGTGTCACAACCGCGACGGTATTATGCTTGAGATAACAAACATACTTGCGAACCTCAAAATACCGTTCAAGTCCGTAAACGCGTACGTGAACAAGGACGAAATCGCGATAATACAGCTCGGAGTGGAGATAAGGAATACGTCGGATCTCGCGCTTCTGCGGAAAAAGATAATTCAGCTCCAGGGCGTTATAGGCGTGACAAGACTGTCGAATTAAGGTAACAGATATGGAAAAGATGACGATACCCATTACAACGGAATATATAAAGCTCGACCAGCTTCTGAAATTTTCCGCGCTCGCGGAGCATGGAGCTATGGCAAAGGAAATGATACTCGACGGCATTGTTTCCGTAAACGGTGAAACGTGTACCATGCGCGGCAAAAAGATACGCGCCGGCGACGTTGTGACGGTCGTGTTCGAGGACGGTACGGTTGAAATAACGGTGGAGGACGGATAATGTACATTTCTTCACTTACGCTTACGAATTTCCGCAACTACCGCAAGGAAAAG
>CANQQS010000047.1 GCA_947626045.1 uncultured Clostridia bacterium
CTTCTGTGGGAAAAGGCGAAGGACTTTTTGACGCGCGCCTTTACGGTAATATTCATCGCGACGGTTATAATATGGTTCATGCAGAGCTTTAACTGGCATTTGCAGTACGTCCCCGACTCGGACGGAAGCATACTCGCGTCGGTTTCGGGACTTATCGCGCCGCTTTTCGCGCCGATAGGACTGGGCGACTGGAGAATTGTGACGGCTCTGATAAGCGGATTTATGGCGAAGGAAAGCGTCGTGTCGGTGCTTGAGGTGCTGTTCGCCGGAGGCGTTACGGCTGCTTTAAGCACCACGGGAGCCGCGTCGCTTCTCGTGTTCAGCCTGCTTTACTCGCCGTGCGTTGCGGCGGTAGCCTCGATAAAGAGAGAGCTTGGCGGCAGATGGGCGGTGGGCGTCGCGGTGTGGCAATGCGTCATAGCGTGGGCGGCGGCGCTCGTTGTGCGGCTTATATGTATGGCTGTCGGCTTATGAGGTGATAATGTGAATACGGTTGATTTTATAATTATCGGCGTGATTTTGCTCGCGGTAATAATCGCCGCGGCGGTAACAATAAAGCGCAGACGCAGCGGTAAAGGCTGCTCGTGCGGCTGTGAAGGCTGTTCGGGCTGTGAGAAAAACGACAGGAAAGGTTAAAGATATGTTTACGGATAAGGCTAAAATATTCATACAGGCGGGTAAGGGCGGCAACGGCGCGATCTCCTTCCGCCGTGAAAAATACGTGGCTGCCGGCGGACCCGACGGCGGCGACGGCGGAAAGGGCGGCGACGTTATTTTCCGCGTCGAAACGGGCATGACAACGCTCATGGACTTCCGCTACAAGAGAAAATACGCAGCGCAAGCCGGTGCGGACGGTGCGGGCAAGCGCCGCAAGGGTAAAAAGGGCGATGACATAATAATCAAAGTGCCGCAGGGTACGGTTGTGCGCGACGCGCAGAGTAACCGCATAATCGCTGACCTGTCCTCCACGGACAGAGACTTTGTACTCGCGCGCGGCGGCAACGGCGGCTGGGGCAACGCGCATTTCGCAACGGCTGTACGTCAAACGCCGAACTTTGCGAAAAACGGTCAGCCCGGCGACGAGCGCGAAATAATACTCGAACTGAAATTACTCGCCGACGTGGGGCTTGTCGGCTTCCCGAACGTCGGTAAATCGACGCTGCTTTCCATGACGACGAAAGCCGACCCGAAGATTGCCGACTACCACTTCACCACGCTCGAGCCGAACCTCGGCGTTGTGGATTTGGGCGAGGGACGCAGCTTTGTGCTTGCCGACATTCCCGGGATTATCGAGGGTGCGAGCGAGGGCGTGGGACTTGGACACGAGTTCCTGCGCCACATAGAGCGCACGCGGATACTTATTCACGTCGTGGATATTTCGGGCGTTGAGGGCAGAAATCCTATCGAGGACTTCGACATTATAAACGCGGAGCTTGCGGCGTACGATATGGCTCTCGAAGAGCGTCCACAGATTGTCGCCGCTAACAAGACCGACATAATACAGGACGCGGACGCGTACAATGAATTTCTCGCCGAAATGGAAAAGCGCGGCGTGACGGTGTATGAAATATCAGCCGCCACGAACAAGGGCGTAAAAGAGCTTATGCAGAAAACGTACGAGGAAATCACAAAGCTCCCGCCCGTAACGGTGTTCGAGCCTGAAATGGACATTTACGAGGACGAGTTTACCGACGATGGCAAGGGCTACGAGATAACGCGCGACAACGAGGTTTACGTAATAAGCGGCTCGTGGATAGAAGCCGTCGGCGGCAGCGTGAATTTCTCCGACAGCGAGTCGCTGCAGTATTTCCAGCGCGCACTTCTTAACCGCGGCGTGATTGAGGATCTCATAAATATGGGCATTCGCGAGGGTGACACAGTGAGAATAGGCGATCTTGAATTTGATTTTGTATATTAAAACCAATGGGGTAAAACATTTACCCCATTTTTTTGTTAATAATGCTTGACGAAAAATGCGAAATTTGATAGAATATAATTTAAAGTATATTACAATTAACCGGAGGAACAAACATGAAAAAACTGATGCTCGGAAACGAGGCTGTCGCGCGCGGAGCGTATGAAGCGGGCGTAAGCGTTGTTTCCTCATATCCCGGCACGCCGAGTACCGAGATAACCGAAAACATAGTAAAATACGACGATATTTACGTCGAATGGGCGCCGAACGAAAAGGTCGCGGCGGAGGTTGCTGTGGGCGCGTCAATCGCGGGCGCAAGAAGCATGTCGTGCATGAAGCACGTCGGACTTAACGTAATGGCTGACCCCGTATTCACCGCGAGCTACACAGGCGTAAACGGCGGCCTTGTGCTGTGCGTCGCGGATGACCAGGGTATGCACTCGTCGCAGAACGAGCAGGATTCGCGCCATTACGCGAAGGCGTCCAAGATACTGATGCTCGAACCGTCGGACAGCGCAGAGTGCCGCGACTTTACGAAAGCGGCGTACGAGCTTTCCGAAAAGTACGACACGCCGGTGTTTATCCGCCTTTCGACGAGAGTTTCGCACTCGCAGAGCCTTGTCGAGGAGCATGAAAAAGAGGATTACATATTAAAGGATTACGACAAAAATCCGGCGAAATACGTAATGATGCCCGGAAACGCGATAAAACGGCACGTCGTTGTCGAGGACAGAATAAAGGCTTTAAAGGAAATGTCCGAAACGACGGAGCTTAACAGCGTTGAGGAAAACGGCTCGAAAATCGGCGTAATAAGCGCGGGTATAGCGTATATGTACGCGAAGGAGGCGCTCGGGGACAAGGTTGATTATTTGAAGCTCGGCGTGATATATCCGCTGCCGGAAAAGAAAATAAAGGACTTCGCGGAAAAATACGACAAGGTTTACGTTGTAGAGGAGCTTGACCCCGTAATAGAGGAACACTGCAAAGCGCTCGGCGTTGACGTAATAGGCAAGGACGTGTTCACGCTTCAGGGCGAATATACGCCGACCATGATAAAGAAAGCTGTTCTCGGCGAGGACGCCGCGCCGTTTGAGGAAATCGGCGAGCAGATACCTGTCCGCCCGCCGGTGATGTGCGCCGGCTGTCCGCACAGAGGCACATTCTACGTTTTGAAAAAGCTCGGACTTGTCGTTTCGGGCGACATAGGCTGCTATACTCTCGGAGCTACGCCGCCGCTGCAGAGCGTTGACACAACGATATGTATGGGCGCGTCGGTAAGCGCCGCTCACGGCATGGCGAAGGCGAGAGGCGCGGAGTTTAATAAAAAGCTCGTGTCGGTGATAGGCGATTCGACGTTCATGCACTCGGGCATTACGGGGCTTGTTGATATAGTCTACAACAAGGGCAATAACACCGTGATAATCCTCGACAATTCGATAACCGGCATGACCGGTCATCAGGACAACCCGACCACCGGCTACACGATACGCAAAGAGCCGACGACGCAGGTAAATCTTATAACGCTGTGCAAGTCTATCGGCGTGGAGAGCGTCGTTGTGGCGGATCCGTTCGACGTGAAGAATTTTGAGAAGGTAGTAAAAGAGGAAACGGAGCGCGAGGCGCCGTCGGTAATTATAGCGCAGAGACCGTGCGCGCTGCTGCCGCCGATGCGGAAGAAGTATTCGGGACATTGTGAGATAACCGATAAGTGCAGAAAGTGTAAAATGTGCATGAAACTCGGCTGCCCCGCGATTTCACTCGTGGGCGATACAGTGAAGATAGATACCACCCAGTGTAACGGGTGTGGTCTGTGTACGAATGTGTGCCCGTTTGAGGCGATTGAACAGAAGTGATGATTGTGATTTGAGGACGCAATGGCGGCGTGGACGTAGGGGCGAACCGTGTTCGCCCGCAAGACCCCCTCTCCGAGGGGGTCAAAAGCCGGCTACGGCTTTTGGGGGGTGTTATTCTGCAAATTATACACCCCCCGAAATCAAAGATTTCGACCCCCTCGGAGAGGGGGTCATACGTAGGGGCTGGCGCCCCCGACAGCCCGCACTCATATAAATCATAATTTATCGTCTAATATAGAAAGAAAGGAAACACAAACATGAACATAATGATAGTAGGCGTCGGAGGACAAGGCACGCTTTTGGCGAGCCGCATACTCGGCGGCGTCGCGATAAAGGAAGGCTACGACGTTAAGGTCAGCGAGGTACACGGCATGAGCCAGCGCGGCGGCAGCGTCGTCACATACGTAAAATACGGCGACAAGGTCTACTCGCCGATAATCGACCGCGGCGAGGCGGATATTGTTCTCGCGTTTGAAATTCTCGAAGCGTACCGCGCTATGCCGTATCTCAAAAAAGGCGGCAAAATGATTGCGAATACACAGCAGATGAACCCGATGCCGGTAATTACGGGCGCGATGGAGTATCCGGCGGATATAGAAAAGAAGCTCGCGGAAAAGATAAATTTACAGGCGGTCGACGCTTTGAGCCTCGCGGAGCAGGCGGGAACAATAAAGGCTGTGAACGTCGTGCTTATAGGACTTTTGGCAAAGAGCATGGACGTTGACAAATCGGTATGGATTGAAACGATAAAGGAAACCGTACCCGAAAAATTTATCGACCTTAACCTGAAGGCGTTTGAACTGGGATATAATTTATAAACCAAAAAATTTATAATACAAGGAGGAAAAACCATGGAAAGATATTTCCAACCCGAAATCGAGTGTATGGAACGCTCGGCAATCGAGGAGCATCAGCTAAAACAGCTGCAGTGGCAGGTAAAGCGCGTTTATGAAAACGTCGCGATGTACCGCGAACGCATGGACGACGCGGGCGTAAAGCCGGAAGACATCAAGTCGCTCGACGACTTATCCAAGCTGCCGTTCACGACAAAGCAGGATTTGCGCGACTATTACCCGTTCCAGCTTCTGGCTGTGCCGAAGAAGCAGATAGTAAGAATACAAGCCTCGTCAGGCACTACGGGAAAACAGATAGTGTCGGGCTATACGCGCCACGACCTCGACGACTGGGCAAACGGCTTCGCGCGCCAGCTTGTCGCGGCAGGCGGCGACGAACATTCGATCGTGCAGGTATCGTACGGCTACGGACTTTTTACAGGCGGACTCGGCGCGCATCAGGGCGCGGAAAAGGTCGGAGCTATGGTTATTCCGACCTCGTCCGGCAACACTGAAAGACAGATACGTTTCCTCTGCGACCTCGGCAGCACGCACCTTTGCTGTACTCCGTCGTACGCGATGTACATAGGCGAAACTGTCAAGGAGATGGGCGTTAAGAACCAGCTCAAATTAAAGGCGGGTATATTCGGCGCGGAGCCGTGGACGGAGGAAATGCGTCACCAGATAGAGGAGGCGCTCGGCATAAAGGCGCACGACGTATACGGACTTACAGAAATCATGGGTCCCGGCGTTTCGTACGAATGTTCGATGCAGCAGGGTATGCACATCTGCGAGGACATGATAATCCCCGAAATAATCGACCCCGACACGGGCGAGGTACTGCCTAAGGGTTCGTTCGGCGAGCTTGTATTAAGCACCGTAACAAAGGAAGGACAGCCGCTTCTCCGCTACAGAACGCGCGATTTGTGTACGCTCGACTATTCTCCGTGTGAGTGCGGAAGAACGCACGTGCGCATGAGAAAGCCCGCGGGAAGAACCGACGACATGCTTATAATACGCGGCGTAAACGTATTCCCGTCACAGATAGAGGAAGTGCTGTTGAGAAACAGCATCGAGGTTTCGCCGAATTATCAGATTGTTGTCGACAGAGTCAACAATACCGATACGTTCGATATAAACGTAGAGCTTAGCCCCAAATTCACGGGCGACGTTGACGCGGAAAAGCGCAAGCTCGAAACGCAGCTCCAGTCAATGCTTGGCATTAAAGCGAAGGTGCATCTGTTAAGACCGAAGTCGATAGAGAGAAGCGAAGGTAAGGCAAAGCGTGTAATTGACAACAGAAAGCTGCACGATTAAGATATAATATTTGTTTGAATTGTGAAAAAGGAGGCGCGCATGAGAGGAATAGAAACACCGATTACACAAATACGCCACAACGTCCTAAAGGAGGTTGCGAAGGTCGCGTTTGAAGCCGACGACATCGATAACATCAATGACAAAATCGAGGCGATACCGTATACGATCACGCCGACGGAGGTGCCGAAGTACCGCGAGAGCATTTACCGCGAAAGAGCGATAGCTTCCGAGCGCGTAAGGCTTGCGATGGGACTTTCGCTGCGCCCCGAAAACGCGCCCGTTCACGTTACGAGCGGACTCAGCGCCAGCAACATTTCCGACAAATACTACGAGCCGCCGCTCATGCAGGTAATACCGTCCGCGTGCGATATGTGCGAGCATAACGTGTACGAGGTGACGGACAACTGCCGCGGCTGCGTCGCGCACCCGTGCATGGAGGTATGCCCGAAGGGCGCAATCTCAATGGTTGACGGACGCTCGTACATAGACAAGGAAAAGTGTATAAAATGCGGCAAGTGCAAGGCTATCTGCCCCTACGACGCGATTGCGCGCAAAATGCGCCCGTGCGCGTCGGCGTGCGGCATAAACGCCATAGGAACGGACGCGAGCGGCAGAGCGATGATCGACTCCGAAAAATGCGTTTCGTGCGGTCAGTGCATGGTAAGCTGTCCGTTCGGCGCGATTGCCGACAAGTCGCAGATATACCAGCTTATACGCGCGATAAAAAAGGGTGACGAGGTTGTCGCGGAGGTCGCGCCGGCTATCGTCGGACAGTTCGGCGACGACGTAAGACTTTGGAAGCTCAAAGCCGCGCTTCTCGACCTCGGCTTCAAGGAGGTTTACGAGGTCGCGCTCGGCGCGGATATAGGCGCGATAACCGAGGCGCACCACTATGTCGAAAAGGTAAAGACTGGCGAGCTTCCGTTCCTTTTAACGTCCTGCTGTCCCGCGTGGGCGATGATTGCGAAGCGCACGCTTAATGACCTTGCCGACACCGTTTCGAACTCTTTAACGCCTATGGTAGCGACGGCGAGAACGATAAAGCAGCGCAGACCGAACGCGCGTGTCGTGTTCATAGGCCCCTGCGCCGCGAAAAAGCTCGAAGCGTCGCGCAGAACGGTGCGCAGCGACGTTGACTTTGTAATCACGTTCGAGGAGCTTAGCGCGATGTTTGACGCGAAGGGCATAGACTTTGCCACCTACGACAAGGAAGAACCCGTTCACGACGCTACGGGCGCGGGCAGAGGCTACGGCATAGCCGGCGGCGTCGCGGGCGCGATAGAGCAGTGCATAAACGAGTATTACCCCGACGAGGAGGTATACATCGAACACGTCGAGGGACTTTCCGAATGTCAGAAGATGCTCATGCTCGCGAAGGCGGGTAAAAAGGACGGCTGCCTTATAGAGGGAATGGGCTGCCCGGGCGGCTGCGTTGCCGGTGCGGGTACGAATATACCGATTGCAAAGGGTACGGCGGCGGTTAAGAAGTTTGTGAGGGATTCGACCACAAAGCTCCCCGCGAAGCACCTTGAAGAAATAGATTTACCGTAAGAAATAAAAAACGGCGTATGTAACAAAGCATACGCTGTTTTTTGCGTTAAATTTCTGACAAAAAAACTGTGATTTTATTGCGCTTGCACTTGAAAAATAAAGACAAATATGGTAGAATTAAAGATGATACGCATAAATACAATGAACAGGAGATGAGGATGTGGATTACATAGTTTTTCTGATACTGTTTCCGTTTCTGGCAGCCGCAGTTCTGGCGTTTGTCAAAAACAATACGGTAAGAAAAGTAGTGGTTTACACAAGCTGCGGTCTTATCATGGCAGCCGCGGTCGCGTTTGCCTTCTGGCACTTCACCGAAATGGATGGCTACGAGCATATTTTATACCTGTGGACGGGTGAGGAAACTCACATAATCGACCACATAATGCTCGGCGCGGAATTTCTGATGATGATTATGATAATCATTCTCGGAATTAAAAACAAAAAATTCTTCGCACCGTTTTTGTCGGTAGTCGGAACGGGACTTATGGCATGGTTCGAGCTGTCGGGCAGAGTCAACATAGAGACGAACAACCTATACAGCGACCAGCTAACCGTTATAATGTTCCTTCTGATAGGACTTGTCGGCTCGCTGATATGTATATACGCGGTGGGTTACATGAAGGATTACCACAACCATCATACGGAATTTAAGGACAGACGCACGTTCTTTTTCCCGATGCTGTTTGTGTTCCTCGGCGCGATGTTCGGACTTGTCGCGTCGTCGAACCTGATGTGGATATACTTCTTCTGGGAGGTAACGAGCGTCGCCTCGTTCCTGCTCATAGGCTACACGCGCACGAAGGAGGCTATGAACAACGCCTTCAGAGCCTTGTGGATGAACCTTCTGGGCGGACTCGCGTTCGGTATAGCCGTAATGTACTCGATATCAAAGCTCAACGTGATAACGATACAGAACCTCGTCGATTACGTAGATCAGAGCGCGATAGTGATACCGATACTGCTCCTGTCGTTCGCGGCGCTCACGAAAACGGCACAGCTTCCGTTCTCGAAATGGCTGTTGGGAGCAATGGTCGCGCCAACGCCTACGTCGGCTCTATTGCACAGCGCGACAATGGTAAAAGCGGGCGTTTACCTGCTTATAAGACTGTCGCCCGCGCTTTACAACACGACGGCGGGAATGATGGTCGCGCTTATAGGCGGCTTTACGTTCCTGATAGCGAGTATGCTTGCGATAACGGTCAGCGACGGCAAAAAGGTACTCGCATACTCGACAATTTCAAATCTCGGACTTATCGTAGCCTGCACGGGTGTGGCGACCGAGGAAACCGTATGGGCGGCGATACTGCTTCTCATATTCCACGCGGTATCGAAATCGATGATGTTCCAGGCGGTCGGCGCGATAGAAAACGCGACCGGCAGCCGCGACATAGAGGATATGCACGGACTTATAATGTCGCTGCCGCTGTTGGCGTTTATCATGGTGATAGGTATAGCGGGAATGTTCCTCGCGCCGTTCGGCATGCTCATATCGAAATGGGCTGCGCTTAAGGCGTTCGTGGACGCGCACAACATAATCCTAATCCTGTCCATTGCCTTCGGCAGCGCAACGACGATGCTCTACTGGACAAAGTGGCTCGCGAAAATACTTGCCTGCAAGGCGCACTCGACAAAGGTCGATTACAAGACCTCGCCCGGGCAGTGGTTCTCGCTTATCGGACACGCGCTCATGATGATTGCGCTGTGCCTGTCGCTGCCGTACCTGTCAAGGATAGTGGTAGAACCCGTTATAGCGCAGGTTTACCGAGTGGCGCACGTTTCGGTGCTTACGCCCGAGGATCTTATCATAGTAGTCGTAATGCTCGTTATGATATTCGTGATACCGTTCCTGTCGAGAGTGATTGTAAAGCACACAAAGTCAACGCCCAACCTCGAATACATGGCGGGTATCAACCAGGGTGACAACAGAACGTTTGAGGACTCGTTCGGTCATATAAAGTACAACTTCCTCTCCAACTGGTACTTAACGGACTACTTCGGCGAGGATAAAATATGGAAACCGGTTGTGGCGGTCGCGGTCGGCATAATGGTAGTATGCGCCGGACTTGTCATAAGCGCTGTGAGCGGAGGTGGTTTGCTGTGATGAGACTTTTACTTGTTTTGGGTTACATTGTGCTTGCGCCGCTCGTAGGCGGACTGCTTGCGGGACTTGACAGAAAGCTTACCGCGCGTATGCAGGGCAGAATAGGGCCGCCGCTTCTGCAGCCGTTCTACGATGTAAAGAAGCTCCTGAATAAGGAGATACTTCTCATAAACAACATGCAGTACCTGTTCGCTTGGTGCTTCATAATCTTCATCGTGTTTACGGGCGGAATGTTCTTCGCCGGAGGCAACATACTACTCGTATTCTTCGTGTTTACGACGGCGGCGATGTTCCTCGTGCTGGAGGCGACGACGACAAACTCGCCGTACTCCGTAATGGGCGCGAACCGCGAAATGATACAGATGCTCTCCTACGAACCGATGATACTTTTAACGGCTGTCGGCTTCTACACGGCAACAGAGGCGGCTCTCGGACAGGGAACGTTCACGATACGCGAGATTATCTCGATGCCCGTACCGAACGTGGTATATATCCCGGGTATATTTATCGGCTTCCTGTTCATACTCACGATTAAATTCAGAAAGTCGCCGTTCGACATTTCGATGTCGCATCACGCGCATCAGGAAATGGTCAAGGGCGTAACGACGGAGCTGTCGGGCGGAATGATGGCAATAATCGAAATATCGCACTGGTACGAGAACGTGTTCCTCTACGGAATTGTGGCGATGTTCACGCTCTGCGCCGAGTGGTGGAGCATACCGCTCACTGTCGGCGTGATAGCGCTCACGTTCTTCCTCGAGGTGCTTATAGACAACACGAGCGCGAGAGTGAAGTGGGACACGATGTTTAAGACGACATGGGTAGTAACGCTGATATTCGGCGCGATAAACATATTCATCTTACAGATGTTCGGTTAAGAAGGGAGGACTTATATATGGCAAAGGTTTCAAAATCACCGTGGATGCTGCATTACGACGGCTCCAGCTGCAACGGCTGCGATATAGAGGTTCTCGCCTGCCTGACGCCGGTTTACGATGTGGAGCGTTTCGGGGTGCTGAACACCGGTAACCCGAAGCACGCCGACATACTTCTGATAACCGGCGGCATAAACACGCAGAACAAGCCCGTTGTCGAGCAGCTTTACTCGCAGATGCCCGAACCCAAGGTTGTGTGCGCTGTCGGAATATGCGCCTGCAACGGCGGTGTGTTCAAGGACTGCTACAACATTATCGGCGGAGTGGACAAGGTGCTTCCCGTGGACGTGTACGTTCCCGGCTGTGCCGCGAGACCGAACGCGATAATAGACGGCGTTGTGAA
This sequence comes from uncultured Clostridia bacterium, assembly GCA_947626045.1. Classification (GTDB taxonomy): domain Bacteria; phylum Bacillota; class Clostridia; order UBA1381; family UBA1381; genus Hominilimicola. Next base: position 10,849 of record CANQQS010000047.1, read on the forward strand.
GGCTGTCGCGGTGCTCGAAGAAAAGAGAAAGAAGTATAAAAAAGAGAGGGGAGAGAAAGCATGAGAGAGAATTACGAATTGATCGACCTCAGTCCCGACCTTCTCCCGCTCAAAGCCGTTAAGGCTAAGAGTGAGGGCGCGAGACTTGTGCAGATATGCGCCGTAAACACCGATTACGGCTACGACCTTCTCTACTCCTTCGCGCAGATGTACCATTTCCTGACGTACAAGGTGCCGCTGAAGCAGGACGAGGAAATAGTGAGCATATCGGATATATACCAGTCCGCGTCGCTGTACGAAAATGAGATGCGCGAGCTTTTCGGCGTGCAGATAAGGCATATGAAGCTCAATTATAAGGATAAGCTTTACACGATAGAAGCGGTAACGCCGTTTAAGAAGAAGGAAGAAGAAAAGAAAGCCGCTCCGAAATTCACTCCCGAGCAAATCGAGGAAATGAAAAAGGCGGCAGCCGCAAAGAAAGCCGCTGCGGCAAAGGCGGCGGAGGAAAAAGCAAAGGAGGACAAGGACAATGGCTAACAGAACAATCATACCGTTCGGTCCGCAGCACCCCGTACTGCCCGAACCGATACACCTTGACCTTGTGCTTGAGGATGAAAAGGTCGTTGACGCGATCCCAAAGATAGGCTACGTCCACCGCGGACTTGAGCAGCTTGCCGAAAAGCGCGACTTCAACGATTACCTTTACGTGATAGAGAGAACATGCGGCATATGCTCGTTCATGCACGGCATGGGCTACGTTGAGGCTATGGAGCGCATATTCGATACGGAAATCCCCGACAGAGCGAAATACCTCCGCACGATCTGGGCGGAGATGTCGCGCGTGCATTCGCACCTTCTCTGGCTCGGACTTCTGGCGGACGCTTTCGGTTTTGAGGCGCTGTTCTATCAGACATGGCGGCTGCGCGAGCAGATTCTTGACATGTTCGAGGAAAGCACCGGCGGACGCGTAATATTCTCGGTGAACAAAATCGGCGGCGTGTTAAAGGATATGCCGAAGGAAATGCTGCAGAAATTCGTAAAGAATTTTGACGGCATGGAAAAGGAGCTTAAAAAGCTCACAAACGTATTTTTGAACGACTACACCGTTCAGTCGAGACTTAAGGGCGTCGGTATGCTGTCGCCGCAGGACGCGGTATACCTCGGCGCGGCGGGACCGATGATGAGAGCCAGCGGCATAAAGATTGATACGCGCACTCTCGGCTACGCCGCTTACAGCGACATAGACTTCGATATTATAACGAGCAAGGAATGTGACTGCTACGCGCGCTGCGACGTTAGAATACAGGAGATTTTCCAGTCGTTCCACATTATCCGTCAGGCGGTAAACAAGATACCCGACGGCGAAATATCGGTTGCCGTAAAGGGCAACCCGAACGGCGAGGCGTTTATGCGCGTCGAGCAGCCGCGGGGCGAGGCTATATATTACTGCCGCGCGAACGGAACAAAGTTCCTCGACCGCGTGAGAGTAAGAACACCAACCTTCACGAACCTCACGCCGCTCCTGCACACGCTTAAGGGCTGTGAGCTGGCTGACGTGCCGCTTCTGATACTCACGATAGACCCGTGTATCAGCTGTACGGAAAGGTAAGGAGGTAACGGATATGGCAGGTTTAATGAAATTTACGGGACTGGCTTTGAGGAACCTCTTTTCCAAGCCGGCGACACAGAATTATCCGGTCGTTCCGCGCGAGTACCCCGAGCGTTCGAGGGGCAGCGTGCAGAATGATATTGACCAATGTATTTTCTGCGGCTCGTGCCAGAGAAAGTGCCCGTCGGGCGCGATAACGGTCGACCGCGCGGCACGGACGTGGACGATAGACAGAATGGGCTGTGTGCAGTGTGAAAACTGCGTGAACAACTGTCCGAAAAACTGTCTTAAAATGGACACTCACTACAGCGAGCCGTCGGCAACAAAGACGGTTGTAACGCTGCACAGCGAGCCACCCGCCGCGCCCGAAAAGCCGAAATTCACACCCGAACAGATCGAGGCTATGAAGAAGGCGGCTGCGGCGAAAAAGGCTGCCGCCGCGGCAAAAGCGGAAGAATAATGTAAACATAGGGGTTGTAGCGATACAGCCCCTTGACTTTATATCGGAATTATGACGAAGAAATATATTATAACGGGTTTGGTTCAGGGTATAGGCTTCAGACCCGACGTAAAGCGCGCGGCGGAAAAGTACGGCGTGCGCGGCTACGTGAAAAACCTCGGCGGCGTTGTTGAAATCGCCGCGGAGGGGGAGAGGGTAAGCGAGTTTATAAACGAGGTAAAGTCGCTTCCGCAGGCGGTGATAACGTCGTGCGCGGAGGAGGATATACCGCGCACGGATTTTACGGAATTTGCAATCGCGCCGAGCGGTGAGGAAAGTGAAACACTGCCGCTCCTTACGCCCGACATAGCGACATGCCAAGGCTGCATTGACGAGTTTTACGACGCGCGTAACAGACGCTTTAAGCACCCGTTTATAAGCTGTGTGCGGTGCGGACCGAGGTACAGCATACAACAGTCGCTCCCGTACGACCGCGAAAGCATCACAATGACCGATTTTGAAATGTGCGGCGACTGCGCAAGTGAGTACCGCGACATAACAGACATTCGCTGCCACGCGCAGACAATAGCGTGTAACTCGTGCGGGCCCGTTCTTTCATATACTGTGAGCGGCGACCCGTTAAGCGTGGCTGTTAAAACGCTGCGAAGCGGCGGAATAGTCGCGGTAAAGGACATTGGCGGCTATCATTTCGCGTGCCGCGCCGACGACGAGGACGCGGCGAAAAGACTTCGTGAAATAAAGCGGCGCACAGCTAAGCCGTTCGCGGTGATGTTTCACTCGTTGGACGAAATATCGGAGTACGCCGAGGTGAACGAGCTTGAAAAGAGGACGCTCCTGTCTGCCGCAAGACCGATCGTGCTTTTAAGGAAGAAAAAGGATTTCGCGCCGTCGGTGTGCGGCGAGAGCGACTATATAGGCGCGTTTCTGCCGTGCAACCCCGTGCAGGACTGCCTCACAAAAATGTGCGGCGCGCTTGTTATGACGAGCGCGAATGTGTCCGGTGAGCCTATTATAATAGAGAATGAGGGCATTTTAAAATTGCGTGAGAGCGTCGGCGGTTTTGAGGTTTTGAGTCACAACCGCCGCATACTGACGCCGCTCGATGACTCGGTGTGCCGCGTGATATGCGGACGCGTGCAGATGATACGCCGTGCGCGCGGATACGTGCCGCTGCCGGTGATGATTGATGTAAAGTCGGAAAAGTCGGTACTCGCGCTGGGAGGCGACCTCAAAGCCGCGTTCTGTTGCGCTAAGGGCGGCGCGGCGTACATGAGCCAGTATTTCGGCGACCTTGAAAACGACGACGCGTACCGCGCGTGGAAAAGCAACATACCGCGCCTGTCACGGCTGCTGAATTTTACGCCCGACGTTACGATAAAGGACGCGCACCCGATGTATTTGAGCGCGGACGCGGCGGAGGGCGAAACGCTTTTGCACCACTTCGCGCACATGGCGTCCGTAATGGCGGAACACAGGCTAAACGGCGCGGCTGTGGGGTTTGTGTTCGACGGCACAGGCTACGGCGGCGACGGCAATATTTGGGGCGGCGAGGTCATACGCTACGACGGCGGTTTTACGCGGATAGCGTCGCTCGATTACACCGCTATTGTGGGCGGCGACGAAAGCGCGCGTGACGCGCGGACAACGCTCGACTGCTATCTTATTTCGGCGGGCTTAAGTCCCGTGTCGGAAAACGGCGCGGTTATTAAAGCCGCCGTTGAGAACAATATTAACACCGTGAAATCGTCGAGTATGGGTCGGCTTTTCGACGCGGTATCGGCTATGCTCGGCATACGCGCGTACAACAGCTACGAGGGCGAATGTGCGATAATGCTCGAAAGCGCGGCGCGAAAAGCGACCGAGCCGTATCCGCTGACGCTGCCGATTGAAAAAGGCAGGTGGCAAACGCCGAGCCTTATACGCCAAATACACGGCGCGGTAAAAAGCGGCGCGGACGTAAATTCGCTCGCGCTCGGCTTCCATTACGCCGTTGCTGACGCTGTAACGGATTTCGCGGTAAATCAAAACGAGAAAAATATCATTCTTTCGGGCGGCGTTTTCGCAAACGGAATACTCACCGAGCTTTGCGTGAACGGTCTTGCCGAAAGGGGATTTAATGTGTATATAAACGAGCAGGTGCCGACCAACGACGGGGGAATTGCTCTCGGACAGGCTTGGTATGCGCTGAATAAGGAGAGGTAATATGTGTGTGGCTGCACCCGGAAGGGTTGTTGAGATTAAGGACAATATCGCGACGGTGGATTACAGCGGTAATCTCACGAAGGCGAACGCGGGCGTGGTAAACGTAGCCGTCGGCGACTACGTTCTCGTACACGCGGGACTTATAATTCAAAAAATCTCTAAGAGCGAGGCAAAGGAAATGGAGGAACTTTTCTCCATGCTGGAGGAAATGGGCAATGCCTGACTTAAACGAAATCAAGGAGTACCTCAAAAGCTACGACGGCGACGAGAAGGTAATCATGGAGGTCTGCGGCACACATACCGCGTCAATCTCCGAAAACGGCATACCGGCTATGCTTTCGCCGAAAATAAAGCTCATATCGGGGCCCGGCTGTCCTGTGTGCGTGACGGTCGCGTCGTACATCGACCGCCTCGTAGAGCTTGCGCTTACGCCGAACACGACGGTCGTGACGTTCGGCGACATGATGCGCGTAAAAGGCTCGGAAAAATCGCTGCGTGACGCGGCGGCGGAGGGCGGCAGCGTGAAAATGGTGTACTCGCCGTTTGAAATACTCGACATGGCGCGCGAAAATCCCGACAGACAATTTGTTTTCGCGGCGGTCGGCTTTGAAACGACAACACCGGTGTACGCGCTGATTGTCGAATGTTTGCTTAACGGGGACACTAAAAATGTGAAGCTTTTAACGGCGCTCAAAACCATGCCGCAGGCGATACGCGCGGTCGCGGACGGGGACAGTAAAATAACAGGTTTCCTCGCGCCGGGACACGTGAGCGTCATAACAGGTCACAGGCTGTTCGAGGATATGGCAAAGGAGCTTAACATTCCGTTCGTGACGGCAGGCTTTAGCGGTGCGGAGCTTTTGGCTGCGATATACGCGCTCACGAAACTGAAGGGCGGCGAATCATTAAATATGTACCCGTCGGTCGTTACGTATGAAGGCAATATTGAGGCACAGGAGAAGGTAAAAAAATATTTTGAGCCGTGCGACGCGGCATGGCGCGGCATGGGCGTTATAAAAAATTCGGGACTTGTGCTCAAAAAGGAGTACGCGCGGTTTGACGCGGGCAGCGCGGATTTGTGCGAGGATAAAATGTATAACGGCGCGTGCGCGTGCGGCGACGTAATATCGGGCAAAAAACCGCCGCACGACTGTCCGCTTTTCGGCACGGTCTGCACTCCCGACACGCCGCAGGGCGCGTGCATGGTGTCTGTGGAGGGCGCGTGCTTCCACTACTACACGAATAACAGGTGAGGTAAATATGAAGATTACAATGGCTCACGGCAGCGGGGGACGCTCGACCTCGCAGCTTATAAACGAGATTTTCAGAGCGTCAAACTCCAATCCCGTGCTTGACATGATGGAGGACAGCGCGGTCGTGGACGGGGACACTAAAATTGCCGTCACGACCGACAGCTTTGTCGTTACGCCGCTTACGTTCAAGGGCGGCGACATCGGAAGGCTCGCGGTGTGCGGAACGGTGAACGACCTGCTCATGCGCGGAGCTGTTCCGAAGTATATCACTACCGCCTATATAATCGAGGAGGGCGCGGATACGGGGACACTAAAGTTTATCGCGGAGTCACTCGCAAAAACGGCTAATGAAGCCGGCGTAACGGTAATCGCGGGGGACACTAAAGTTATCGAGGGCAGCGGCGGCGTGTATATCAACACGACCGGCGTCGGTTTTGTAAAGGACGGCGTGGACATAAAAAGCGCGAACTGCCGCGAGGGCGACGCGCTGATAGTGTCGGGTACACTTGGCGACCATCACGCGGCAATCTTGAGCGAACGCATGAATATTGAGAACAACATAAAAAGTGACTGCGCGCCGCTTTGCGAAATGGTACAAAATATGATGAGTGCGGGCGTTCATATTCACGCCATGCGCGACATTACGCGCGGCGGTCTGGGAACGGTGCTTTGCGAGTTCGCGAAAAACGCCGACTGCGGTTTTGAGATTGACGAGGATAAAATCCCGATAACGCCGGAGGTAAGGGGATTTTGTAAAATACTCGGACTTAACGTCATGCACATGGGCAACGAGGGCAAGTTGCTTGCGGTCGTGGCGGAAACCGACGCGCAGAAGGCGCTCGAAATTATAAGAAAAAGCCGTTACGGCGAAAACGCCGCGATTGTCGGACGCACCGTAAAGGGCGGCAATGTGACGCTTATAACGCCGCTCGGCGGCAGACGCAAGGTGACGGAGCTTTACGGCGAGGGTTTGCCGAGAATATGCTGAAAAAAACTCCCCGATTTTATAAATCGGGGAGTTTTCGTATGCTGTTTTTTACTGTGCCTTTACCCAGCAGTCGATAGGTTCCATCGTTCCTTTTTTCCACATGAGTACCTTGTCGGGATTAAAGCGGAGATAAGATTGACCCATTCCCACATTTTTCAGTGTAAGCTCCTGAAGATCGACAAGATTACCGTTGCTGTATTTTACTCCGTATATGACTGTTGAATCGAGCATTTCCTGAGTATTTATATAGAATTTTACGAGATTGTCCTTGACGCTGGTTATTCCGCAGGTCAGAAGCTGCGTATTATCTATCGTAACACTCGACTCCGCGCCGCTGCGCGCCTGATTGAATATCTCAACAGACGTAAGCGGCGAATTGGTGTGCGGCTCATTGAACGACAGGTTGCGTAAATCAAGATCCGGAACATTTACGACTTCTTTTCCTGTCGAATCATAGAAAATCACATTCACGACCGCGCCGCCGCCCTGAGCTATTCCGCTGAATATGTAGCGCACTGTGTACTCCTCGCCGACTTTTATCGGCGCGTTTTGCGTAAGCTGCGGCGATGTGTTGCTCCCGTTCTTCCATATGAGATCAGCCGCGGTATTATCACTGTTGGGCAGCAGCGCCCAGCCGCTTCCCGTTCCGCCGTTGGACATAAATCTCAATATGAAGCCCGACATATCATTCTTGTTTCTTGACGCCGAAGCCGGCATTGAATTTATTTTCAGAGTATGCTCAATGATGAACGAATCCGAGAAGGAACCGAGGTCTATGCGCTGATTCGACGATGTTGTCGAGTTTGTCGAATATGTACCGTTAAGCGCGGATAAATCGGCGGGATTTACCGTTACAGTGAACTGCGCGCTTGCTCCCGCGTATGAAACGGTTACAGTCTGCGTTCCCGGCATACCCGAATTGTAGCCGGACACTGTGTAATCGGAATCCTTCAGAGTGCCTTTGGTGCCGTCAGAATATTCCGCCTCGACAACTATTCCGGAGAGATCGAGACTTGATCCCTGCGCGTATTCGGTCTTTGTCGGCGGCGTTACTATGGTTATTGAGGAAACGGTTTTTACCGTTACGGTAAACGAAGCCGTCAGTCCGTGATACGAAACTGTTATTTCCTGCTCGCCGGCCTTTGTCGTGTCAAGCTCGGATAAACTGTATGCCGTTATAACCTCGCTTGTGCCGTCCGCATACTGAGCCGTCACTTCGAGTCCCGTGGTGTCAATCTCCTCTCCGAACGTGTATACTTTTTTCGTCGGTTCGGATGTTACGGAAATAGCTATCGGCTCGGATTCGTACATTTCCTCGGCGAGATAGAAGCCGATGTGGGGCGGCTGGTTATAAGCCGTCTGCTCCGCCGCTACGCCTGAGCGGTATACGGGGTCGTGCATGAGAGTTTTCATCTTGTAATCGGTCGGGGTTGTCGTTGTGAACACTCTCAGGCTGCCGCCGCCGTTTACGGGATACACAATCTCCTCGCGCCAGTCGCCGAACAAATCAGCCTGCAAAGCGGGGTTAGACTTTGTGCCGTTAATTGCGCCGAACTGTCCGTTTGTCGGTAATACTTCACGCTCCATGGTTTGACCGTTCCAGTTTGTAAGCCTTACTCCGTCGAGCAGTTCATCATACAAATCGCCGTCCCAGAAAACGCGGAAATTCACGCTCATGCCGAAGTTGCCGGCAGTGAAATTATCGCCGCCGTTCGACTGATAACAGCCCGCGTTTGCGCTGTTTACTTGGTAAAATCCGCCCGCGCCGATATTCGCCATAATGCCGCGTCCGTTATCACTGCCGCTTTCCCAGTGCCTTATTATCTCGCCTGTATCGGAGTTAATAACCGTCATTCCGAAATTTATCTGAACTTCTTTACCGCTCATGTTATTCGGACCGCTGTCCTCATGAATTGTAAAAAATTCAAGTCCTTGAATCGTCGGGTCGTAATCGCCTATATGAAGCGCGTCGCCGTGTTCCATAAATGTGCACCAGCGCGGTCTGAACTCGTTATCATCGTTTACCTCCATACAGAGCGCACCCGTGATAAACTCGTCCTTTCCGTCGTTATCGACATCCGCGACGGTACAGTTGTGGTTGCCGTTGCCGACATACTGATACGCGCCCGAATAATAACCCGGCTGTCCTTCTTCCGTATCGAATTGATAATCAACCGAAAGCTTCTCGCCGTCAAAGCTTGTTCCGCTTATACCCGTGCGCTGTCTGCCGTTTCTGCCGAAATAGTAGCCGCGCAGATATACCGCGTACGGCTTTTCACCGTCAAGGTACGCGACAGATGCCACGAATCTGTTTGAGCGGTTGCCGGACGTGTCGCCGAAGCTTTCACCGTTGCCAACGCGGGCGGTCGGGAAATTAATAGTATCTATCGCTTCACCGGTCTCGCCGTTAAACACGGTAAGGAACTCGTCTCCCTGCGTAATCGGTCCCCAATCTCCGCGGAATTCCGCCGAGGCGTTTTGTTCGTCGGTGTATGCGGCTATTTTTTCATCCGTCTTTGCGGCGTGCGATACGTACGCGCCCGAAGCGTCCGTTGAACCGAGCGAGGTTTGGCACATCATTTCAGCCTTGCCGTCGCCGTTGAAGTCATATACGAGGAACTGTACCGTGTGAGCGCTCGAATATACGTTTTTGCCAAGATTTATATCGTTCTGCCACAATTTTGTGCCGTCGAGCTTGTACGCCGCGAAACGCACGGTGCCGGAAAGAGAATTGATTCCGTCGCCGGGCGAGCCTACGTCATGCTCGGAGGACGTCCATTTTATAATAATCTCATATTCGCCGTCGCCGTCAAGGTCGCCCGTTGAGCAATCGGCGGGTGAGAAATTAAATTTGCCGACGGTTTCGCCGCTCGGAGATATTATCGTTTCGCTTTCGGGCTTTGTCAGAGGAATATCAAAATAGCTGTTAGCGTTTACCTTTACGGCTTCGCATTTTTCACCCTCGGTATCGCCCGTGACGGGAGCGACGCTGTATGTCGAGGCTGCTGTGCCTGACGCATCAACGTAGTTTGTTGAATCCGTCACTTCCGCAATCTTTTCATCGCCGCGGTAAACATTAAACTTTACGTTTTCGGCAGCGCTTCCGTAGATTGCGTCCTCGCTGTCGAGAAGTCTCCAGCTCAGGTATACGCCGCCGTCAACCTTTACGGCAGCAAGACCTCTGCCGAGCTTTTCCATTTCACGCGTATGTATATCATCGTCGGAGTAGCCTGCGGCGGAAGTATACTTGTAGTTGTAGCTGACGGTTTGCGTGGTTCCGCTCTCGTCCGCGCTGACGCTTGCCGGTACGACGGCAAACGCCGCAGCCATAGCCGTTATAAGTGCCGCACTGATTATTTTTTTCATATCGTTCCTCGCTTTCTCATCGTATAACATTTATATCATCAATCTAATTTTATCACAATCTTAGGACACAAGACAATCGAAATGCAGACTTTTTGTTATAATTATTTGACTTGATTTTATACAGATTTTATGATAGAATATACCAA
>CANQQS010000048.1 GCA_947626045.1 uncultured Clostridia bacterium
TTCCACGCGATAACGAACGGTATCACGTTCAGAAGATGGATAGCCAACTGTAACCCCGCTCTTACAAAGCTTATCGACTCAAAGATAGGCAAGGGCTGGCTCAAGGACGCGGATAAGCTCGCGGAGCTCGCGAAGTACGCGAAGGATAAGGACTTCCAGAAGAAGTTTGACAAGATCAAGCGTGACAACAAGGCTGCGCTCGCGGAGTATATCAAGGAGCATAACGGCGTTGAGGTAAATCCCGACTCGATATTTGACGTGCAGTGCAAGAGACTTCACGAGTACAAGCGTCAGATGATGAACGTGCTTCACATAATCGCGGAGTACAACAAGCTGCTTGAAAGTCCGCAGTACTTAAAGAACTTCTATCCCAAGACGTATATATTCGGTGCGAAAGCCGCGCCGGGATATGTGAGAGCGAAGAATATTATAAAGCTCATCAACTCAATTGCCGATATAATCAATAACGACAAGCGCATCGAAGATAAGATAAAGGTAGTGTTTATCGAAAACTACGGCGTTTCGATAGCGGAGAAAATCGTTACCGCCGCCGATGTGTCGGAGCAGATTTCGACCGCCGGTAAGGAAGCGTCCGGTACGGGCTGCATGAAGTTTATGCTTAACGGCGCGCTTACGATAGGCACGCTCGACGGTGCGAACGTCGAAATGGCTGAAAAGGTGGGCAAGGATAACATCTACATCTTCGGTCTTAAGGACGACGAGGTTGCCGCGAGACTTAAGTACCCCGGCAGCGACGAGGTAAAGCACATTTATTCCACAAACGCGTCGCTTCGCCGCGCGCTCGAAATGCTCATAGACGGCAGCATTATCCCGGGCAACACGACGATATTCAGCGACCTGTACAACACGCTGCTGTTCGGCGATTACGGCTACCCCGATACGTATATGGTACTGCGCGACTTCGAGGATTACATGAAGACACAGGAGATAATTTCGGAGGATTACAAGAACAGAGATAAGTGGCTTGAAATGGCTATCATGAATACGGCTATGTCGGGATTCTTCTCCAGCGACCGCACCATTAAGGAGTACAACGACCAGATTTGGCACTTAAAGCCGATAAAGTAATTTGACGCAAAGTGTGTCATAAAGTGCTTGACCCCCTCGCAAGAGGGGGTCAAAATATGTAAGGCATGGTTATATATTTCCCGTAGGAGGATTTTATGAATATAGAGCATAATTCGCGTGAAAAATTCTACCGCCGTCCGTTCGGCGCGGTTACGTGCGGTACGGAGATACGTCTGCGCCTCGCGGTACACGGCGCGGGCATACCGTCGGCGGTAAGGCTTGTCTACAAGGAGGACGGCAAGGAGGAACGCCGCGCCGATATGTCGTACGCGTTCGATATAAACGGTAACTGCATATACACAATAAAGCTGAATATGCCCGAGAAGGCGGGGCTTATATGGTACTACTTCGAGCTTCAGACCGACAACGGCATGGTGTACTACGGAAATAACTGCCGTCAGCTCGGCGGCAAGGGCGAGATGAGCTTTGATAAGCCCGCGAATTCGTATCAGATAACGGTTTACGACGAGGACTACAAAACGCCCGAATGGTTCAAGACGGGTATCGCGTACCAGATTTTCCCCGACCGCTTTTATAACGGCAACGAGGACGGCTCGTTCCTCGGCAGCCGCACAGATATAATAAAGCGCGAGTGGGGAGAGCAGCCGTATTATAAGGCTGAGCAGTTCGGCGGCGAGTACCTCGCGAACGACTTTTACGGCGGCAATTTGAAGGGTATTATTAAAAAGCTGCCGTATTTGAGCGATTTGGGTATTTCGGTCATATATCTGAACCCGATTTTCAGGGCGTACTCCAACCACAAGTACGACACGGGAAATTATGAGGAAATCGATCCGATGTTCGGCGATGAGGAAACGTTTAAGGAGCTGTGCGCCGAGGCGAAAAAGCTCGGTATACGCGTGATTCTCGACGGCGTGTTCAACCACACCGGCTCGGACAGCAAATACTTTAACAAAAAAGGCAAGTATGACAGCGTGGGCGCGTTCCAGTCGCAGGACTCGCCGTACTACACGTGGTACCGCTTCATGGACTGGCCCAACGTGTACGAGTCGTGGTGGGGCATGACGACGCTTCCGCAGGTCGAGGAACACAGCGAGGAGCTTAGAAAATACCTCTTGTCCGATAAGAATTCAATCGTGAAAAAGTGGATAAGGAACGGCGCGTCGGGCTGGAGACTTGACGTTGTGGACGAACTGCCCGGCTTCTTCGTGAAGGAGCTGCGCAGGGAGATAAAGAGCGTGGACGAGGATGCCGTTATCATCGGCGAGGTCTGGGAGGACGCTTCGCACAAGACCGCTTATGGCGAGAGACGCGAGTATTTCCTCGGCGGCGAGCTTGACGGCGTGATGAACTATCCCATGCGTAACGCGCTTATTGACGCGTCGCTCGGCAGGATCGACGCGGCAGGTCTTGATGAAAGGCTTATGAGCCTTAAGGAAAACTACCCCGCACCCGCGTACTATTCGCTGCTCAATATGGTAACGAGCCATGACGTTGAAAGAATAATGACGCTTATGGGCGACGCGCCGTCGAAGCACGATGTAGATAAGGAATATCAGGCGCACTTTAAGCTTGACGGCTACGCGCTGGAGCTTGCGCGCGAAAGGGCGACGCTCGTTCTCGGCTTGCAGATGACGCTCCCGGGCGTGCCGTGCATTTTCTACGGCGACGAGATAGGTATGCAGGGCTACGGCGACCCGTTCTGCCGCGCGACATTCCCGTGGGACGGCATAGACGAAATCGACCCCGACGGACTTGTGCGGACGCGCTACAAGAACATGATAACGCTGCGCAATATGTCAAAGGCGTTCTCGATAGGCGAGTTCGAAAGCGTGTATACAATCGGCAGCGTCTACGCGTTTTTAAGACGGTACGAGGACGAAAGTTTCCTTGTCATAGTAAATTTCGGCGCCGGTACGGAAAAGGTGAGAGTTGACGTCGCGCGTCACGGTATACGGAAGATTGTCGGCATAACGCTTGACGCGGAAACCACCGAGTCGAGCGACGGTATCTTCTTTATCGAAATACCGCGCCACTTCCTGAAGGTGTACAAAACGGAATAAGATAAACGGCATACCGCTGCGGTATGCCGTTTTTGCGCGATTTTGTTTTGCTCGGCGCGTAAGAAACGCACAGGCGGCATAGATGAAAGATGTTGACAATTCGGGCGGAAATGGTATAATTAAATCAAAGAATGTCGAAACAGCGGTAAGAGATGTGAATTACGTTGGAAAAATTGACAGGGAAATATACAAATGTGTTACGGAAGATATAGTAACGGACGAGGTTATAATCACAGAAAACCAAATATTTCATATTCGTGAGAAACATCCGAATGACTATGAAAGATTTGGCAAATACATACCACAAATTTTGGCTGAGCCCGATTATATCCTTGAGGCTAACAAGCCCAATACCGCCTTTGTTCTAAAGCGGATTGAGGAAGAAGGAAAGAATTTTCAACTGATTTTGCGTATAAAGACCTCAAAAGATATAGAAGACTATAAAAATTCAATCATTACTTTTCTTAAAATAAAAGATAAGGAATGGCGCAGATGTATAAAAAACAAAAAAATTCTTTACAAAAAAGAATAGTTATGGTATAATTAATATACAATAAAAAGGCTGTTTGAGGTGGTAAATTTCGTACCGACCACACGCCGATGGTACCGACAAGAACGCAAGTTCTGAGAGATGCAGGAGAGGGGTACGCCTGCCGAGCAGCAATTTTATAAAACCGCTTTGAGAAATCAAGGCGGTTTTTCCTATGTCAAAATATGTGAGTGTGGTAAAATGCAGACAGAGCCGCAAAATGCGGCTCTATCTCATCCCTTTGGGCATATTTTAAACCGTAAGCCATTATTCGGCGAATGTGTAAATGTCGTAAATCACGTCCATAAGCGGCGTATTGTTACCGTCCCAGAGCATGAATTTGTAATGTTCCGCGTCGGGAATGTCGGCGGTAATTGTGATTGTATCGCCCTCGACCGCGCCCTTCTCGCCGAACGTCACATTCGTGAGTCGCCCGTCCGCGTCGTACTCGGCGATGTACAGCCTTACGTCATTAAGCTCCTCTGCACGCTCCGCGTCCGTTACCGTAACGGGGATTTTTATTTTGTTCGCTCTCGTGTCCACTTCCGGCTCTACGGGCTGTACTTCGAGGGGGGGCACCCCAAAAATGAATAGTTGCGTTAAGCAGATTATCATTATAAATACCTATCTTAATCAACTTCCATTCCTGCTCTGTGCCCGAATAATATACGTCTGTCAGGCTGTTGCAGCCATCAAACGCATCCTCGCCGATGCTTGTTACGCTGTCGGGGATTGTTATGCTTGTCAAACTCGTGCAGCCTGCAAACGCACCAACGCCGATGCTTGTCACGCCGTTGGGGATAGTTATGCTTGTAAGGCTCTCGCAGCTGAAAAACGCGTTTGCACCGATGCTTGTTACACTGTCAGGCAGCAGTTTTACACTTGTCAGGCTCTTGCAGTATGCAAATGCCAGCCTGTTGATGCTTGTCACACTATCGGGAATGGTTATACTTGTCAGGCTCTTGCAGTATTCAAATGCGCTCTCTGCAATAAGCCTTGTACCGTCCTTTATATCATATGTGCCGCTTAATTTATCATTTACGCATATAAGACAATCGCCTATATACAAAACATTGTTTATCCAATTAGCAGTGTTGTTATAATATTCTGTTCCTTCAAACGCCATGAGACCGATACTTGTTACAGAACTCGGTATAGTTATGTTAGTTAAGTTGATGCAGTCATGAAAAGCATGGTCGCCAATGCTCGTAATATTGGCAGGGATAATTACATCGGTTAATCGGCTGCATCCTGCAAACGTATTGCTTTCAATACGTGTCACGCCATAGGGTATGCGTATGCTTGTTATATCGCAGCCGCAAAATGCAAAACTGCCAATACTTGTCACACTGTCGGGTATGGTTATGTTTGTTAAGCTTTCGCAGTGCTCAAACGCTTCCAAGCCGATATTTGTCACGCTGTCGGGAATGTTAACTATTGTCAGACTCGTGCAGTAGTAAAACGCATAATCTCCGATACTTGTTACACTGTCGGGCAATTTTACGTCTGTTAGGCTCTCACAGTAGAAAAATGCATAATCTCCGATACTTGTCACACCGTTTGGAATAATATATTCGGGCTGCAATTTATCTTTGGCGTAAGCCACTACGGTCTTTTTGTCTTTAGTAAAAAGCACTCCGTCTATATCACAATAGTTTTGATTATTTGGGCTGACATTTATATTTAAACTATAGCAGACTGCAAATGCCCGAATACCGATGCTTGTTACGCTGTCGGGGATAGTTATGTTTGTTAAACTTTCGCAGCCTTCAAACGCTATACGACTAATACTTGTCACACTGTCTGGTATTGTTACGCTTGTCAGGTTAACGCAGCTGTGAAACGCGCTAGTGCCGATATTTGTTACACCTTGCTCTATTATTACCTTGGTTATATTTGAGCGGCTATCGTCCCATGGAGCAATCGCCCAAAAATAATCCTTCATATCCCCCTCACCGCTTATGGTAAGTGTGCCTTCATCGTCAAGCATCCATGTCAAATTATCGCCGTCCGCGCCGCATTCGCCGCTGTCGATTATTTGGGCGTTTGCGATAAGCGGCACGCACAGGAGTATTGTTAATGCGGCTAAGACAATTAAAATTCGTTTTTTCATTTTTTCTTCCTCCGTAAATTATTTAATATGAATGTAACCTTTGCGGGCGGCCAATGACCGCCCCTACGACGGGCTGTCGAGGTGAACCACACGCATGGCGTGTGTGATAGGCATGTTGCGTAGCAACAAATGCCGTAGTAAAACGCCAGCCCCTACAACACGCGATTTATAAAGTGGGAGCCGTAGGGGACGGCGCCTCGACGTCCCGCGGACGACCGCAAGGGTCACCCTACGCATGACCCCCTCTATGAGGGGGGGTCGAAATCTTTGATTTCGAGGGGTGTATAATTTGCCGTACACACCCCCAAAACTCACAAGTGAGTTATGACCCCCTCGGAGAGGGGGTCATACCACTATTCCCCCACTAAAAAATGCGTGGCACAAATCCGCACCACGCATAAAAACGCGGCTTGGAAATGTTACCACACATTTTTTACTTCGCTTATATAAAACACCACTAAAAAAACATTAAGGAAAAGTATTTCATATAAAAGCCTGCGTTTTGTACTAACACAAACTTTTCCTTAAGTCAATAAGAATATTCACACTTGAATATTCTAAATTATGGTATTAAAAAAGAGATGTTATATTTACATATAACGAAGTAAAAAAATGTGGTACATTTATTATACCATATTTCACGCATAAGTCAACAAAAAGAATAAAAACGGCGTACCGCCTTGTCAGCGATACGCCGCCATTATGCCGTTACACCGTCAGCACGCCCTCGGGACTTTCGATAAGGATGAATATTTCCTCCTCCGCGCCGGTGTCGGCGTTGACGTACACGAGGAAGTTTTTACCCGCGAACGCTCCGGCGTACTCGTAGCAAAGCACCTCGCGCATACTGTCCTTCGGTATCAGCGCAAGCTTTTTGCCGCTCACCTCAAGACCGGTCGAAATATACGACTGCGCCTCGTCCATCGTAAGCTGCGGCTCGGCGAGTGAACGTTCGGTGTGGTTCATGATATAGCCGTTCGTCTCGATACCGATGACCTCGCCGTTGTCGAGCGCGACGCGAACCTTCACGAGGTCGCTGTAACACGTCACATTGTCCTGCACATACGCGAAGTTAATCGTGGCGATAGAGCCGAGCTTGTCATAGTAGCTGTGCTGCATACTGTAAAAGCCGTTCGTCTGCAGAAACTGCGCCGCGCGCTCCGTCGCCTCGTCAATCGTTAAAAGCGCGTCGCCGACGCTGCGGCTGTTGAGGTAGGACAGGATATAGCCGCCCTTGCGCGTGACGCTTATCGAGATTTGACCGTTGTCGGTGTCCTTCGTGAACGTGTACGCCGGCACGGGCGTGTTTTCCGAAAGCCCCGAGAATACGAGCGAGCCGCCGTTGCCGCCGAGGAACTGCTCCGCTTTTTTGAGTGCGTCCGCCTGCGAGATGTTGTCAGCGTATTCGAGCAGCGCGGGCTTGCGGTTCTCTATATGCTCCGAAAACGGTCCGTCGTATATCAGCGACGGGTAATCCTCAAACGACTTTTCGACGTTTTCAAGGTCGGCGAAAATGTCGCCGCCCGCGGCTTCTGCTGTTGTTTCGCTTACGATACCGCGGCTGTCCTTTTCCGAAATGTGTATCTCACCGCTCGTGATTCTGCTCTGAATTTCCGTCAGCGTTTCACTTAAATCCGACGCGTACTCGTTGAGCTTCGCAAGGTTCTCGCGCTCTTCGTCGGACGGCGACTGACCGTTGATCATGTTCTGCGACAGCACATACGTGTAATCGCCGACCTGCGAGAGAAATTTCGAGGTGTTGTCAAGCTGCACCTGCGACGTGGGAAGCTGACCGAGACAAGCCTTTGCAGATGTGCTTTCACGGAATATGTCGCCCGAAATTTTCGCGAGCGATGACGCGCCGTTCGCGAGCCGCGCCTTGCTCAAATAGTTGTTGATGTTCGACACGTGGTCGGTAAGCTCGAAAAACGCGCGGTTATAGGCGTTTTCGTTCGAGATTTCAAGCGCCTTCGCGTCCTTTGACGACGCCGCGCCCCACACGAGCGCGGTGATAAGTCCGGCGATAAGCACAGCGTAAAGCCACACGTGTATACTTTTTACCTTTTCCATTATAAAACTCCTTTTACTTTTTTTCTTTAGTATTTATCGAAAAAAAGAAAATATGTATTAAATTCAAGGATTTGTCAATACTTAAAGTAAAATCACGAAAACGGGGAGAAGAAACATGAAAAAGCTTACGGCTGCATTTTTTATCGCGCTCATTATGACGGCTGCCGTCACGTCGTATTCCGACGCGGTTCACGGCGACCTTGAAGACAATCTTATCCGCCTGCACATCATTGCCGACAGCGACGACGCGGACGCGCAGAGCGTAAAGCTCAAGGTGCGCGACGCGGTTATAAGCGAGGTAGGGGAGAGGCTTAAAAGTGCGGACATAGACGAGAGCAAAGAGAAAATAACAAAAAGTCTTGACGAAATCGAGCGTATTGCGGATGAGACGCTTCGCGAAAACGGCTGTACATACACGTCGCGCGCGGAGTACGGCAAATTTTATTTTCCGCGCAAGGAGTACGACGGTATAACGCTGCCGGAGGGCGAATATTACGGCGTGCGTGTCGTACTCGGCAGCGGCGGCGGTAAAAACTGGTGGTGCGTGATGTACCCGCCGATGTGCTTTACGGAAAGCAGCGGCGGAAAATTGAGTGAGGAAAGCGACAAGCGCCTAAAGAGCGGGCTTAACGCCAACTCCTACGATATAATCACCGGTACGGGCAGGGACGTCGAGGTGCGCTTCGGCATTGTGGAGCTTGTACAGAAGGCGAAACGCTGTATTTTCGGTAATTGAATACGACAACCGCCATGCGGCGGCAAACAAAAAACTGTGTCAGCCACATACCCCCGGACTGACACAGTTTTTGATTGTTATGTTTACTCCCGATTAAAACGCGTTTCCGCAGTTCGGGCAGAACTTTGGTGCCGCGCCCGCGCCGGTGTAGCCGCACTTCGCGCACGTAAAGCCCTCGGGTTTGGGTTTGCCGCAGTTGGAGCAGAACTTGCCCGTATTCTCCGCGCCGCACTCGCATTTCCACGAGGTCGGCTGCGGTTTGCCGCAGTTTGAGCAGAATTTACCGGTGTTTTCCGTGCCACATTCGCACCTCCAGCCGCCGGTGGCGGGAGCGGACTGCTGCTGTTGCATTCCCATTGCGAACAGATTCGCGGCTTGGCTGCCGACGGCGTTGTTCGCCATGTTCATTCCGAAAAATCCGCCCATAGCGCCCATACCGCCCTCGTTCTTCGCGGCGTCCTGCATAGCCTGAGCCTGCGCGCCCGTAAGGTGAGCGGCAGCCATGCTCGGATCACGCAGAGCGGCGTTGCGCTGGATTTCCTTGATCATCTTTTCGTCTTCTTCGGAAGCGTTTACGCTCGATATTCCGAATGCGGCGATTTCTATACCGCGTCTTTCGCTCCACTCTTTGCTGAGTATCTCGTTGAGAGCCTGTGAAATTTCCGCTGTGTGAGCGGGCAGCGCACTGTAACGCACGCCCATTTCGGAAATTTTCGCGAATGCGGGCTGCAGCGCGGTGAGAAGCTCCGTCTTAAGCTGACTGTCAAGCGCGTCACGCTTGTACGCGTCCGATATGTTGCCGCACACGTTTGTGTAGAACAAAATCGGGTCGGTGAGCCTGTACGAGTACTCGCCGTGGCAGCGTATTGCTATATCCACGTCCAGACCGATGTTTTTGTCGACCACGCGGAACGGCACGGGACTTGGCGTACCGTACTTGTTGCCGACGATTTCCTTCGTGTTAAAGTAGTACACTCTCTGATCCTTCGCAGGTTCGCCGCCGAATGTGAAACGCTTGCCGAGCTGCGCAAAGGTGGCTTTAATCGTTTCCTTCAGATTGCCGTAGAACAGGCTCGGCTCGGTCGATGTGTCGTAAACAAATTCGCCAGGTTCGGCGCATACCTCGACGACCTTGCCCTGATCGACGATAATCATGCACTGACCGTCGTTTACCGCGATGATAGAGCCGTTCGAGATAATGTTGTCGTCGCCGCGCGTGTTCGAGCTGCGCTTACCCTCGCGCTTCGCTCCCTTTACCGCGAGCGTGTCCGCGTCAAGCGCCTCGCAGTAAAAATAATCTCTCCACGAATCGGCGAGTACGCCCGCGAGCGCGCCGATTCCGGCTTTTAAAAGTCCCATAGTCTTATCTCCTTTTTATGTCGCTCATTCTCTTTCGAGTACCATGCTTCTGTTGTCGTCCGAAAAAGTAAGCTTTCCGTCCTCAAGCTTTCCGCTGGCGTCCCCGCCGTTCGTGGTAACGGTAACATTGTCGCCGTTCTGTGTCCATGTGCCGGACAAATTCTGCTCGACCGCATCGGGGAACATGGAGCTTGTCGAGACAAGATTGACGGAACCGTCGTCCTTAAATTCCATCGTTATAGCTAAGCCGAGAGTTTTGGGATCAAGCTCCTCGCCCTGGAGCTCACCTGACACAACCGACCACTTTCCCACAATGGACTCAACCTTAGGTTCGTCTGCCGCATTGCCGCCGCAGCCCGCCATCAGAGCCAGTACCATAATCATTGCAGCCAGAACGGCTATTACCTTGTTTGTTTTTTTCATTTTTGTTCCCTCCGTAAAAATTATTTTTTTATTTTAATCCGCTGTGCGGATTAAGTTCTTAATAGCTTCCTCCGCCGCCTCCGCCGTGCGTTGTGCCGCCGGACGACATGTGAGTCGTACTCATGTCGCCTCCGCCTGCGTTGGGACGATTTTGCATACGCGGCGTGCGCATAATCGAGCTGTACAGAAAGAGGTCGTTCGAGGTCATGAGGTTCATGCCGCCGTGAACGTAATTGGCAGCCGAATTGTTGTACTGCGCCGTGTTCATGCCTCTGCCTCGTGCGCGTGTTGTGAGTGCGGCGACTATGAGCGGTATAATTACCGCAAGTCCCCACGCGAGCGGCTTCGCGTAATCGTCAGCCGTTTCCTTACCTTCGCCGTACATCTCTCCGTTTGCCGCCGCCGTGAGCATACTGTACGCTTCCTCGGCATACGCCACAATAGCGTTGTAGTAGTCACCCTCGCGCAGGTATTCGCCCGTTATCTCTGTAAGACGCTCTATCGCCGCGTCGTTAAAAACGCGTATACCTTCGCCGCACGTTGAAAACGTGTATTTGCGCGGGTACATGCTTATGTACATCATTATGCCGTCGCGGTTTTCGCCGACGCCGTAGCCGCGGTAATCGTATATGTCGTCCGCGCGGAGCAGCACGTTGTCGCTGCCGGCAGACTGCTCTATATACACGACCACGTCCATATTGTACTCGTTTCTCACCTGTTCGAGATAGGAGTTCAGCGTGTTTATTTCATTCTGTGTAAGGTAGCCTACCTCGTCCGTGACGGGCGTGTTGTAGGCAAACGCTGTAAACTGTGCCGCGACCGTGAGCGCGAACATAACCGCGAGAGCCGCCAAAATTCGTTTCTTCATCGCCGCGCCCTCCTTACATCATGTTCGTGAACAGCCAGACGCACGCCGCGCACGCGGCGAATGTCACGCCGAATACAGCCGCGAAGAAGCGTGCTTTTTTAGCCTTGCTCGTCGGAAACTCGCCCGACACCTTACCCGTCTGACCGTTTATGACGTACTTGTACATCTTATCCATGTACTTAATATTCAGCATCCACACGGGAAGCAGCGAATACCGTATTTTACCGCCCGAAAAGCTCACGCGCGAGCTTTCGGGAATTATCGACGCGTAGAAGCCCGCGGCGGTGTTGTTAAGGATGCCGGCGGCGGTGTTTTTTACTCTCTCGTTCGCGCGCTCGATGCTGTCGTCCGCGCTCACGTCGTACCTGTCGGCGAGGTAACCGGACAAATATCCGGCGTTAAAATCCACAGCCGCGCCGTAATCGAACGGCTCAACGCCCTCCATGTACCTGTTATCGGTTTTTGAGGACGCGTCCACGGGTACGTTTGCGAAGCTTATATTTCCCGCGCGGATAAGCTTGTAAAAATCGGTTTTCACGTAGTCGAACCGACCGTCCGACCAAGCCGAAACGCGTGTTGCGTTGAATACGGCGCTTGCCTCGCAGTCGCAGTCAAACATCCAGTAAGGCACGTATACTCCCGTCATTTTCTCAACCACGCGCTTATCCTTAAACTCCTTCGGCAGAAACGGAGCGTTAGCGCACGCGTTTTCAAACGCACGCATAGCGCCGCTCTTATCCGTCTTAAACGGTATAATGTAATCCGGTCGGAGAGTACCCTCGAAATTGCGCTTTACTATCGTGGAATTGCCGCAGTAAGGACATATCGTCGCGCCGAGATTGTTGTCGCCCGCTATTTCCGCGCCGCACGACGGACACGAATACGAAGCGAGGTCAATTTCGCCGTCAGGCTCATAACTGCGCGGCTCGTAATGCTCCCAGTCGAATTTTGACTGCTTTGCCGTCTCGCCCGCGCACTCATCAAGCTGCTTTAACGTTTCGACCTCGAAGCTGTTGCCGCACGACGAACATTCAAGCGTCTGCGAAACGCCGTCAAACACAAGCGCCGCGCCGCAGCACGGACATTTGAAATTCCGTATTTCAGCCATACGTACCTCCTTACCGACAAACATTCATACCATAAAAATATTGTACCATATTGTTCCGTAATTTTCAACAAAAATAAACGCCGCACTCCTTATGTTATGTTATTTTTAGAAAAATGTAATATGGTTTAAATTGAATATGCGCGCGGCGCGTGATATTATTTATATGATAAACTGTCGGGAGGTGCGGGCATGGCGAAAAGAGAAGTGACGTATCGAGTCAGCATGGACGAGATACGCAAGGCGGGAGAAAAAGGGAAAAAGAAGCTTGGCCGCCTGCCCGACCCGAAGCGCCTTCTGGACATTGATTACCGTAAATATTTAATAAAACGCGCGATGGTATATATTTTTCTGTCGGCATTTTGTGCGGCGTTTCTGCTGTTTTTGTCGGCGTCCACAAGTCCGTTGTACGGTGAGTACTGCGACGGCGACTCGAGCATATTCATGGTTATCGGCAAGGCGATAACGCAGGGACGTGATGTGTACCGCGATATTTTTGACCATAAGGGTCCGATACTGTTTTACCTGAACGCGCTCGGTTTCGCGCTTACGGGCGGCAAGAGCGGCGTGTTTATAGTGCAGTGCGTATTTTTATCGTTTACGGCAATATTTATGTATAAGACGGCAAGGATATTCACAAAAACAATACGCTCCGTAATATGCGTCATCGCGGCGATACTCGCGTTCGCGGCGACGATAAGCGACGGTAATCTCAGCGAGGAATACTGTATGCTCATGTGCGTGATACCGATATATTTTGCGGTAAAGTATTTCGCGAAAGCCGAAAACGAGCCGCATCCGCCGCTTTACTCCGCAATCTGCGGCGCGTGCTTCGCGGTCTGCGCCTTTATACGCATAAACAACGGCGTCATGATAGGCGGAGTTGTGCTTGTGACGATTGTGACGGAATTTATAAGCGGACGCGCAAAGAGCGCACTTGTAAATCTTGCCGCGGTGATAGGCGGCATGGCTGCGGTCGCCGCGCCCGTATGTATATTTTTCGCGGCAAAGGGACTTTTGGGCGACATGATATTTGCGGCGTTTACGTTTAACTTCCTCTACGCCGCAGAGGGCGCGGAGCAGACGACCTCGCTCCTGTCGGTACTCTTAAACTGGACGCTGCCGATAATCGCGCTTGTTGTGATTTCGCTCATATTCGCGAAAAGACTCGGCGCGAAGGTGGCGTCGCTTATAACGACGGTGTCGGTGTTCGCGCTTATACCCGCGCTAATGGGATTCGCGTACACGCACTACTACACGACGCTCATACCGCTTATATCGCTTTACTGCGCGGTGTTTTTCTTTATCGCGACGCGCCGCATAACATTCTGGTCGGTGCTTTTGTGCGTTGCGATGATGTTTCCGCTGTCGGGATATTTTGTGAATATGTCGGGAAATGTCGTGCATTATGCCGATTTGCTTCAAAGGCAGCAGTCGCCGGATATTCACACCGACGTGTACCACAGCGCGAAAACGCTCTCCGCGCGCATACCGGAGGAGGACAGAGACAGCGTGTTCGGCTACGACGTCGCGGCGGCGTGGTTTCTGGAGGCGGATATAATGCCGTGCTTCAGGCTGTTCACGCTTCAGGAGTCGTGGGCGGGTCACTATCCCGAGTTCGGGCGCGAGATAAACGCGTTTATGATTGAAACGCCGCCTAAATGGGTGGTAATACACAATATAGATATAATAAAGAGCAGCCAGTTTTTGAAGATAATTGAGGACGGCTACGAGCTTGACGCGGAGTACGGCTACGACCTGCTTTACAAACGGCGCGATTTGTGACATAATACGGGTATAAGGAGTTTTTGTGATGTATATAGGAATTGATTTGGGCGGCACAAACATTGCCGTTGGACTTGTGGACGAGGACGGCAAAATAATAAAAAAGGACAGCGCGCCGACGCGCCGCGAACGCGGCTATGAGGAAATCGTGCGCGATATGGCGTCTCTTGCAAGGTGCGTGACGCGCGAGAGCGGTCACAGCATGAGCGAGGTCAAAGCGATAGGCATAGGCAGCCCCGGAACGGTGGACAATTCGCGCGGCATGGTCGTGTACGCGAACAATCTCAAAATGGATCACGCGCCGATAGCCGCCGAAATGCGGAAATACTTTGACCTTCCCGTAAACCTCGAAAACGACGCGAACGCCGCCGCGTACGGCGAGTATATCGCGACGGGCAAAAACGCGTCGAGCTTTGTGTTTATGACGCTCGGCACGGGCGTGGGCGGCGGTATAATACTGGACGGCAAAATTTACCGCGGCTTTAACGGCGCGGGCGCGGAAATAGGTCACACGACGATAGTCATGGGCGGTAAAAAGTGCAGCTGCGGCAGACGCGGCTGCCTTGAAATGTACGCGTCCGTAACGGCGCTTAAGGCGCTGACGGAGGAGTCGCGCAAAAGATACCCGCGCTCGCTCATAAACGACTGGGCGCGGCGGCGCGGACACGTGAGCGGCAGAACGGCGTTCGAGTGCGCAAAGGAGGGCGACGAGGCGGCAAGACTCGTCAAGGAGCAGTATATCCGTTCCGTCGCGGTCGGCGTGTGCAATATGATAAACATATTCCAGCCCGAAATTTTTGTGATAGGCGGCGGAATAAGCCGCGAGGGCGACGAGCTGCTCGTGCCGATACGCGAATATGTTGACAAGAATGACTACAACAAGCATATGCCGAAAACGGAAATAAGAATAGCGAAGCTGTACAACGACGCGGGAATAGTCGGCGCGGCGCTGGCGGCGAAACGGGAGGACAAATGATGTATAATTTAAGCGACACAGACAGAGCGTGGGTAAACGAAACGTGGGAAAAGCTTGACAAAAAGCTCAAAACCGTGAGCGTGCGCAGCAGAGATAAAATACCGTATACCGCCGTGAACGGCGTGCATAACGATATGGTAAAGGACGACGTTACGTGGTGGACAAACGGCTTCTGGGCGGGGCTTATGTGGCTCATGTACGTTGACACGCGCGACGAACGTTACAGGGAAACGGCGGAAAGAGCCGAGCAGCTCCTTGACGCGGCGTTTGAGGAGTACGACAAGCTGCATCACGACGTGGGCTTTATGTGGCTTTTGTCGAGCGGCGCGAACTACCGCATTACAGGCAATAAAAAGTCGCGTCTGCGCGTGCTGTACGCGGCTGACACACTCATGGCGCGCTACAACGCCGAGGGCAAATTTATCCGCTCATGGAACGGCGACGATAACAAGGGTTGGGTTATTATCGACAGCATGATGAACATACCGCTCCTTTACATGTCGGGAGCGGAGCATGACGATCCGCGTTACCGCTACGTTGCCGAGAACCACGCCGACACGCTTTTGAGAACGCATATCCGTGACGACGGCTCGGTGAACCACATCGTAAATCTCGACCTTAAAACGGGCGAGGTTATAGAGAGTATCGGCGGTCAGGGGTACAGAACCGGCTCGTCATGGTCGCGCGGTCAAAGCTGGGCTGTGTACGGCTACGTTTTGAGCTATATCCGCACAGGCAAACAAATATATCTCGATACCGCGAAAAAGGTTGCGCATTATTTTATCGCGGCTGTCGCGGCGACAGATTACGTGCCGCGCTCTGACTTCCGCGCGCCGGACGAGACGATAATCGACACGACGGCGGGAGCATGCGCCGCGTGCGGACTTATTGAGATAGCGAACAATGTCGGGGAGTACGAAAAGAAAATGTACCTCGACGCGGCTGTTAAAATACTTAAAGCGCTCGAAAAATACTGCGACTTTACCGATGATAACGACTCCGTTCTTCAAATGGGAACAGAGGCGTATCCGCGCGAGCGCGGCAGACACATACCGATAATATACGGCGATTACTTCTTTGCCGAGGCGCTTTACAAGCTGCGTGGCAATGATTTGCTTTTCTGGTAATTCACGGACGGAGGCGTAACAATGGAAAGAAAATATATAGCGATAGATTTAAAATCGTTCTACGCCTCCGCGGAATGTGCCGAGCGCGGACTTGATCCGCTCAAAACAAACCTCGTTGTTGCGGACGAGAGCCGCACCGAAAAGACGATATGCCTCGCGGTGTCGCCGTCGCTTAAAGCCTACGGCATACCCGGCAGAGCGCGGCTTTTCGAGGTCGTGTCGAAGGTTAAGGAGGTAAACGCGAAACGCCTTAAATCCGCGCCCGACGGCTCTTTTACGGGCGAGTCGTTCGACGATACGGAGCTTAAAAACGACGCATCGCTTGCCGTGTCGTATATTACGGCTGTGCCGCGCATGTCGCTTTACATGGAGTACAGCAAGCGCATATACGGCATATATATGCGGTTTTTCGCGCCCGAGGATATTATAGTGTACTCGGTGGACGAGGTTTTTATCGATGTCACATCCTACCTCAAAACGTACGCGCTGTCGCCGCGCGATCTGACGATAAAGGTCGTGCGCGAGGTGCTTAAAGCCACGGGCATAACCGCCACGGCGGGTATCGGCACAAACCTGTATCTTGCGAAGGTCGCGATGGATATTGTGGCGAAGCATATCGAGCCTGACAGCGACGGCGTGAGAATTGCGGAGCTTGACGAAAAGTCGTACCGCCGCATACTGTGGGAACACCGACCGATAACCGATTTCTGGCGTGTCGGCAGAGGTTACGCGCGCAAGCTCGAAAAAAACGGCATGTATACCATGGGCGACGTGGCGCGATGCTCGATAGGCAAGCCGAACGAATTTTACAACGAGGACTTGCTTTACAAGCTGTTCGGCGTGAATGCGGAGCTTCTTATCGACCACGCGTGGGGCTGGGAGCCATGCACTGTTGAGGACGTACGGGCGTATGAACCCGAAAATCACTCCGTCGGCTCGGGACAGGTGCTGCACTGCCCGTATGACGCGGTAAAGGGAAGGCTCATCGTGCGTGAAATGGCTGACTTGCTCGTGCTTGATTTGGTGGACAAGCGGCTCGTGACAGACCGTATGGTACTGACAGTGGGTTACGATATAGAAAACCTCTCGACCGACGAAAAACGCCGCGCGTACAAGGGAGAGGTCACGACCGACCACTACGGAAGAAAAGTGCCGAAACACGCGCACGGCACGATAAATCTCGGCTGTAAAACGTCGTCAACGCGGCTTATCACGGATGCGGTAATAGAATTATATGACAGAATAATCGACCCGAAGCTGCTCATAAGGCGCGTGAACCTTGTTGCGGAGCGCGTCGTGAGCGAGGACAGTCTGCCGCCGAAGCGTGAATACGAGCAGCTTGACCTTTTCACCGATTACGGCGAGGAGGATAAAAAGCGCGAGGCGGAAAAGCGAGCCGAGATAAAAGAGAAAAATATGCAGCACGCGCTGTTGGACATAAAGAAAAAGTACGGCAAAAACGCCGTCATAAAGGGTATGAATTTGGAGGAGGGCGGCACCGCCATGGACCGCAACAGGCAGATAGGAGGTCATAAGGCGTGAGATACGACGATATAATAAACCTCCCGCACCACGTCTCAAAAAAGCATGCGCATATGTCCATGGCTGACAGGGCGGCGCAGTTTTCGCCGTTTATGGCGCTTGTGGGCTTTGACGGCGAGGTCAGCGAAATGCAGCGGCTCACCGACAAAAAAACTGAGCTTTCGGAGAGTGAGAAGGAAGTCATAAACGAAAAACTGATGTTGCTCGCTGAAAACATACGCGAAAAGTCGTTCGCCGCTATAACGTACTTCGTGCCTGACGGCAAAAAGGCTGGCGGCGCGTACGTGACCGCCGAGGGACGGATAAAACGCGTAAACGAATACGAAAAAAGCGTGACAATGGCGGACGGACGTGTTATAATAATGGAAGATATTGCGGATATTAAGTTAAGCGAAAGGAGATAGTTATGAGCGCGAAGGTTTACTTTTCAAAAAATATAACGCCCGACGAGGTTATACGGCTGTACAACGCGGTCGGCAAGGAGCTTACGGGCAAGGTTGCCGTGAAAATCCATTCCGGCGAGGAGGGCAATCAGAATTTCCTGAAGCCCGACTTCTGGAAGGGAATTGTTGACGTTGTAAAGGGTACCGCGGTTGAGTGCAACACCGCTTACGACGGCGCGAGAAACACCACGCCGAAGCATTTGAAGCTTATCAAAAAGCACGGCTGGGAGGATTATTTCGACTTTGATTTAATGGACGCCGAGGGACCCGACGCGGAGATACCCGTCGAGAACGGCGCGAGAATGAAGAAGGATATAGTCGGCAAAAATTTGTTGAATTACGACTCGATGCTTGTGCTGGCGCATTTTAAAGGTCACCCGATGGGCGGCTTCGGCGGCTCACTAAAGCAGCTTGCGATAGGCTGCGCGTCGTCGAAGGGTAAAAATCTTATCCACGGCGGCGGAGATCTAAGCAAGGCGTGGATATGCGGACAGGACGAGTTTCTGGAGGCTATGGCTGACGCGGCGTGCGCCGTCGCGAAGCATTTTAACGGGAATATCGTGTATATAAACGTGATGAAAAATCTGTCGGTCGACTGCGACTGCTGCGCCGTTGCGGAGGATCCGTGCATGAAGGATATAGGCATACTCGCGTCCGACGACCCGATAGCGATAGACAAGGCGTGTCTCGATTTGATTTACGCTGCGAAGGACGATCCCGGTCAGGCGCATTTTCTCGAGAGGGTGGAGAGCATGAACGGCGCTCACACGATCGAGGCGGCGGCAAAGCTCGGCTTCGGTACGACCGATTACGAGCTTGTCGAGATTTAATATAAGCGGTTTTAAGAGAAAAATCGGCGTATGAAAAATTTTTCAAAAACCGATTTTTTTCTCTTGACAACCCGGTTTTTTTGTGGTATTATATACAAGCTGTACGGCTCGTTGGTCAAGCGGTTAAGACTCCGGCCTCTCACGCCGGCAACGCGGGTTCGATTCCCGCACGAGTCACCAAAACCCGACACGAAAGTGTCGGGTTTTTTGTGTGCCGTTCTCAACCGCCGGTTGACAAAAAACTAACCGAATAATTCATTGTGTCCCACGCTCCACGATGCTATAATATACTTAACAACAGCGCTGTTAAACAAATTCAAAGGAGCAGTTACAATGAATATAGGTGCAAGAATCAAGGAGTTAAGAATTGAGCAGAAAATAACGCAGGACAGATTATCGGAATATTTGGGTATATCGCCGCAGGCGATTTCAAAGTGGGAAAACGGCACGTCTATGCCGGATATCACGGCGCTGCCTATGCTTGCGGAAATATTTAATGTTACCGCGGACTACCTGCTTGGCATAGAATACGACGTCCGCGACAGCAAAACCGAGGAATACCGCAGGAAGTACCGAGAGCTGCAGATAAAAGGCGATAACAAAGGCAGATGTGAGCTTATGAGAAAAGCTCTCGCTGAATATCCGAGGAATTACGAATTTATGAATAATCTCGCGCGCAGTCTGCCGCACGTTACCGACAAGCCTGAGGATTACCGGGAAATAATCGAACTGTGCAAGCGAATTATAGCGGGTTGCCGTGACGATTCAATCAGATTTTCGGCAATTCAGACCATATGCAGAGCGTACAGCTATATCGGCGAGGATGAAAAGGCGGCGGAATACGCGCGTATGCTGCCGCCGCGCAAATACGCTAGAGAGGATACTCTTGCGTGGATCGCGAAAGGTGAAAATAAAGCTATGATTATCCAGAGCAACACATTGGATCTACTTATGGAGCTTGGCGGCTATATGATAAGCAGAACAGGTCATCATATGGGTATGGGTAATTTTGAGCTGTCATTTGACGATGAGCTGTCTGTATATGATACTGTGCTCTCGCTTTTGAAGCTGCCGTTTAACGACGAAAATTATTATTTGATTAACGGGAAATTAACGCATGTGTACCGCTACATGGCGAGATTATATGCCCTAAACGCAGACAGCAAAAACGCTATGAACTGCCTAAAGCTGGCGGAGCATCATGCCGATGATTTTGAAACCAACAAGGACAAGGGATTAAAGTACACGTCTGTCTTCTTCGACAAGCTGCAATTCGAGTTTGCTGGAACGCGCCACGGCGACAACAACGAATATGAGCGTATTTTGAGAAATATCCGTCAGTGGCGTTGCTTTGATTTTATGCGTGACTGCGAGGAATTTAAGGCGTTTGAAAAAGAGCTTGAAGAAAAAGCAAACGCAGCGCAGTAAGGCTTAAGTTAAGGCGCGGTAATTGCCGCGTCTTTTAAAAGTGAACTGCAGCGGATAACGGAAGAATAAAAAAGGACTGCCGCCGATGAACATTCAATGCTCGCCGGCGGCAGCCCTTAAATTTTACATAAATTACTTATACAGCGGATACTTATCGCAGAGAGCCTTAACTCTTGCACGTACCTCGTCCTTTGTACCCTCGAAGTCCTTTATGGTCATGGCGATAAG